>CAYUMT010000093.1:0-6458 GCA_964446015.1 Hadarchaeota archaeon (SeqCode) | reverse complement strand
TGGTGCGGGGGAAGGGATTTGAACCCTCGAACTCCTAAGAGACCAGCCCCTCAAGCTGGCGCCTTTGACCTGGCTAGGCTACCCCCGCACAGGCTTCGTAAAAGTTTGATTTTCTGGTGGATATAAGTCTATCAAAAGTCCTCGGTTTTAGAGTTTCTTGACGAGCTTGGGAAATTCCTCAAATTTCTTCCCCAAGGCGTCTATTGCCTTTAGTAAGATTTGCTCGGGAGGCAGGGTTCCCGTGGATTCAATTCGGAATATGAACGTGGTGGGGTCGCCTGAGACCTTGACGGCCTTATGCGGACACTTGTCTGCGCATGCCTTGCACAGGATGCACTGCGTTAGGTCCTTTACCTTAACTTTATTGTCCACAATCTCGAGTATCTCCCTCGGGCAGGCTTTCACGCAAGCCTCACATGCGTCGCATAGCTTGGAGTCGAACTCAAGAACCGGCATATACTTGTAAGCCACGATTCCCGGTTGCCATTTCGCGTGTTCGCTGCCGAGGCCCAGACGTGCGATCGCGTTTAACTCGAGCAGCTGCCCCTTCTCAAGCTTTACTATCGGGATGGAGCCGTTTGCGGGTACTACTTCCTCATCCGAGGACTTTAGGGACCCGCTGGTGGCTAGGCCGGGCCCCTCATGTTTTAGGGCTAACTCAACGCTACATTTCGAACAACGACCCTCGCGGCATCCACACTCGCTTGGCAGTGAATAGCCCTTGGTGGGAGTCCTCAACGGAATCATCCCTAGTCTGTGGGAAATTATCTCATCGTACATGGCGGAATCATTGATTTTAACCTCCACCTCGTCAATCGCCATGGTCGGTACCTCTCGAATTGCTGCTCGGCGGATGGAGTTGGTAAAGGCAGGGTTCGATTCGGTTAGCACGAATTCCATCTCGTCCCCGTCGAGTTTTCTGATTTCCACCTGCATCGAATCACCAAAATCGTTACCTGATGATGTAGTATTTCGCTTAAATATTGCTTTCGGTGCCCTCTAGTTCAGCTTTCTGGAGCTTTATACATTAATAGTCGAAGAAATGGCCCCTATTTTGAGGAGCGCCCTGGCCGGGATTTGAACCCGGGGCGCAGACTCGACAGGCCTGCATGTTTGGTCTCCGAGGTCTTTCGACGCCCGAATTAGACCGGGCTACACCACCAGGGCACCAACTCAATAAATATTGTTCCAGTTTAAGACGCTTATGTGGGATAGCTATCCATGGTAGTAAACAGTTCACCACAGCGGCTAAGTTCTTTTTCGAGACAACAAATTCGAGGGAGAACCAAGAGCCTCGGATGACTCTTCCTTCATAAACATGACTCTTGCTTCGCTTGTAGATGGAAACATCACAACCAAAATTTTGCTCAACTGCTTTTTTGAGTTCATAATTCGCGCGGCCGTCGCTTATTCTTATGCAGCATTGAGGCGTCCTTCTCCTGTAGCCCTTTACCCTTATGTCCCCGTCACCGTCCACTAAACCTGCCAAATATGCTCCAAATGACTCCCGATCCTCACTTATCCATGAAGGAATACATGTCCCATCAAAACTGATTTCGAGTCCCTTTAACGTGCTTAATAAGGACTTCACGCTTGTCCCTGCTTTGTACTTACCATCAGAGAGCCTGTGAATTTTAATCTGTCTTCCAAACTTCAGGTGAAAAATTCTAACAAAATTGATTATCATTGGCAGCGATTTTTGTTTAACTGCCAACGCTATTTCCCATCGGGTGTATACCCTACCGCACCTTTTTATACGATAACAGATCCTTTTTCCATCTGAATGTAAGACGCCCAACCAATACGCCACGTCAGGTGTCTTCAAATAGTTTGGTCTAAACATGGTTCCGTCCAGACCTCTACTGGAATAGATAAGCGATTTTTTAGGAGAGGGCGCCGAAACTATTTGCGGATTTAAATCGCGGAAAGTGGTTGGCAGCGTCTCGGGTTTCCCTTTGGCTCTCGCACAAGAGTACACCCCGAATCGCTGACGGACTTAACTTCCGGGATCGGACGAGACCGGGTGTTTCCCCGCCGCTGTGGCCGCCAACCGAATTAGCTTTTGCATTTAGCATTTAAAAGCTTGTTTAGTTACTATCTTACCGCAATTACGAATTCTCTATGAGGACCTATGGAATAACAATAATTGCGGGTAATGGTTTTTTATTTATTTACCCGAAAGGTTTTACCATGACATCCAAAGAGGAAATTTTGAAGGAATTGAGTCGTTGTGTAGTTGAGGGGGACGCTGAAAACTGTAAGAAGTTGGCGAACGAGGTTTTGAAACTGGGCATGAGCTCTTACGAGGCCATAATGCTCGGTTGCGCGGATGGCATGAACATAGTGGGGCAGAAATATGAAAAGAGAGAGCTATTCGTACCGGAAATTTTGCTGAGCGCCGAAGCCATGGACGCTGCAATAGATATACTGAAACCCCACATAAAGGCCGAGGACTCTAAAATTCAAGCGACTGTCCTTCTTGGCACGGTCGAGGGAGACATCCACGATATAGGGAAAAATTTGGTAAAGATATTGATGGGCGCTGCAGGATTTAAAATTCACGATTTAGGCAAGGACGTACCCCTAATCGATTTTGTACAAAAATCCGAAGAGGTGGGAGCCGACGTAATCGCGCTCTCGTCATTGGTGTCCACGACAATGACTGGAATGAAAAGGGTAATCGAAATTCTGAAGGAAAAGGGAATCAGGGACAAGGTAAAGGTCATCGTTGGGGGTGCAGTTACAACCGCCGGATTCGCCAAGCAGATCGGCGCTGATGGGTATGGAAAGGATGCAGTAGAGGCCGTCAAGGTGACAAAAGAATTGTTGTCAGGTAAAGCGCGTTAGATGGTTTTAGTTAATTTTTTATAAAAAATTGCTCAACTTGGAATGGTGAGATTTTGAATTCAAGGGAGAGGTACGAGGCAGCGATGAGATTGGAGGAGCCGGATAGAGTTCCCATATTAAATTGGCACGCATGGTGTGCGAACCTGATCGGTGTAAAGATGCCAGAGATGGCGACGAATTCGGAAACGTGGGTTAAGGCTCAGCTGGCGTCACTGGAGAAATTTGAAGTTGATTGCGCATGGGGGTTGTCAGACGCCGCACTGGAGGCGCAGGCAATGGGCGCCGAAATTAAGATGCCAGAGTGGCACGTTCCATCTTCCGAACCAATTTTACGAAAACCTGAGGACTTGGATAAGTTACAGGTGCCGGATCCTAAAAAAGACGGCAGGCTACCCGTTGCACTAAAGGTGATAGAAATGTTGAGCGAAAAGGTTGGAGACAAAGTTTATGTAATTGGAAACGCCTGCTCCCCCTTCACGATGATAGGGATCATAATGGGAATTGACTTTTTAATGTTGTCCCTCGCCAAGAACCCAGACCTTGTTAGGCGGGCAATGGAATTCAGCCTTCAGCATGCAAACGAGTGGGTAAAGGCTCAGATGGACGCCGGTGCAGACCAGATAATCACATGGGATCCTATTGGTTCTGGAGACCTAATCTCGGTCAAGTATTACAGGGAGTTTGTGGTCCCCTATGCCAAAAGAATGTCGGAGTTGGTCAAGAAGCATGGGGGCAAGTACGCTCACCACTACCACATCTGCGGATATACTGAGGACAGGTTACCCGAAATAAGCGAGATCGGTGAGTCCATCGTGAGCTTGGACGAAAAAGTTGACCTAAGTATCGCCAAGGAAAGGATAGGCGGAAAAACTTGCATTGCGGGGAATGTTAAAACAGGGGTGCTCATGAGCGGTACTCCAGACCAAGTGGAGCTTGAAACTAGGGAGTGCATTAGGAAGGCAGCGAGTGGCGGTGGCTATGTGCTCTGGCCTGGATGCGATATACCACTTGATAGCCCGATAGGTAACGTCGAAAGAATGGTAAAGGTTGGCAAGGAGTCTAAATACCCCCTTTCGAAAATATCTTAATCATTCAAAAAGCTTATTTAATAAACTGCCGCCGCTACTCGCCTTCATAAATCATTATTTTTTCGTCTATTCTCCTTTCCTTCTCTTCTATTCTTTTTCTACTCGGTATACTTGGTAATATCTTTATTATCCGAGTTAGTGAATTTTTAACTTTCGCCGTTATCTCCTCGCCCGCGATGGATTCCAATGGTTTGAAAGCTAAAAGCCATGCTCGGCAAACCCATCTAGGTGCTCCGGGCAGTGGCATTGGCTTCCCTGCTTCAAGGGCCCACCTTTTTAGCATCCTACTCCTGAGCCACTTAATCTGTCTGATTGTCAAGTGACGTTTCGACGACCTAGCGAGGCTATACCCTATAGCGAATCCTGCGACAACTCCTGCCATCGCCAGAACCATGATAAATCCAATAGGAATGGCAGGCAGGGTTGGGATGGTTGGCGCTGGTGGAAGTAATGGCTCTACGGGAGTTGGAGTCGGAAAGCCGGGCACTTGGGGCCTTGACTTTCCCGCCGCCACGAAAAATGAGGTCCCTGGGGAGAATGCCTCGTAGTAGAAGTAGTTCTCATCGGCCCCTATATATCGCGTTGGTACCTCGCCCCAATCAAGGCTTAACCTGTACATTGTCATAGTGTTATCGTAGACGTTGTTCTGTGCCATCCAACTTCTTTCTATTCTAAACTCAATCTTTGCGGAGGTTATTATTCCCCTTTCGATATCTGTTTGTATCTCAGTGAGGTATTGATATACTGTTCCTAATTCGGGCGGAACTAGTTGTCCACCTTGCACATAGGGTAAACTTTCGATTGGAAGCTGTCCGGCAGAGACTGTAGCTCCCGTTACCGGAGTACTCGTAGTAATGGTAACTCTTGTAACCCAGATCGAAAGAGGGGTAAGGTCGGCAATAATTGTCGTGCCCCCCTCTATAACCTTGATCGTTATGATGGTTGGTCCAGATACCTCAGTTCCGAGCTCTATCGAGTCGCCCTCCTCAGCTGAGATCAAACCCGCATTGTCCTTCGCCCTTACGCGGACAGTCTTAGTTCCATCGCCGCTGGGTAGAGTGTATGACTTGCTCGTGGCGAAGGGCTCCCACGCCGACCAGCTAGAACCATCATCGCTAAATTGCATCTGGACCACGCCGGATGTGGCGTCGGAAGCAGCGATTTTGATTGTCACCGAGGTAGAACTCGTAGTTTGGGCATCGTCGTTTATTTTAACCGATGTTATAGCGGGTGGTTCAGTATCAACTCCGCAAGTTGTGTCAGCATTGGCTGGAGCTGATTCAACATTGTTTTCCTCATCCGCGGCAATTGAGTAGAACTCGTAATACCCATCGCCGTTGGGGGAGGTGAACGAAAATGACCATGGCTCAGCATTATCGGTACTAAAGTTCTCCCAGTTGTCCCAGCTGGAGCCATCGGCTGAATACCTATACCAGATTGTGACGATATCCACATAACCTAGGTTGCTCGGGTCAGAGGCCGTCGCCGTTATGGTAAAGGGCACAGAGTTCTGCCAGTAAGGTGATATTGTGCTGACGATCGAGCTCGGAATTCCTACGGCCTTTATTGTACCGGTCCAAGACTCGGCCAAGTTCCAGATACTCGATGCCCGTAATATTCCCGTCCACTCCTCGATAAGTTTGAATGTAGCTGGGGCCTGCAGAACTCCATCCCAAGATTCTATTAATCGCCAAGGAATAGGTGCTCTGATCGCTCCAGTCCAAGTTTCAATCGTCTTCCAAGTTTCAATCGACCTCAATACCCCGGTCCAAGTTTCTAGTGTTTTCCAGGTAGCTGGCGACCTGATTGTACCAGCCCAAGCTTCAACTAAATTCCATTGAGACGGTGCACTCAATGTGCCCGTCCATGACTCAACGAATTTCGACTGAGTTGGAGATTTTAAGGTTCCAGACCATGTATCAATTTTAATCCAAGGAATGGACGCACGGATTACTCCTGACCAAACTTCAACAACTTTCCATGGAGCTTGAGTTATTAATGCTCCAGTCCAGCTCTCGATCGTCTTCCAAGACGCAGGGGCTTTATTCGTCCCAGTCCATGCCTCAATTATCCTCCATGAGGTTGTCGCCCTCAAAGCCCCACTCCATGTCTCGATCATATCCCATGGTGGAGATGCACGCAAAGTCCCGGTCCAAGTTTCTAGTATACTCCAGGTAGATGGCGACCTATTCGTCCCAGTCCAAGTTTCAACTAATTCCCATTGAGACGGTGCACCCAATGTGCCCGTCCATGACTCAACGAATTTCCATGGTACTTGAGTCATTAATGTTCCAGTCCAGCTCTCGATGAGTTTCCATGTAGCAGGTGCCCTCAAAGTTCCAGCCCATGTCTCTATCAAACTCCAAATGGGGTTGATATAGTCTATCCTCATATTTTGGATACTCGGCCCACCTGCACCGCTCAGGACGCTGTTTTCGCTCAAGAAGTAAACTATGTACTGGATGTAGCGGTTTTTGGTGATGTTTTCCAGTTTCGCGGGCGAGGTCGTGAAATAGGTGTTTG
>CAYUMT010000092.1:0-6572 GCA_964446015.1 Hadarchaeota archaeon (SeqCode) | reverse complement strand
ACAACCGCGAATTGGCAAAGACGCTGGTGACCCTGAAGCTTTGGAATGCGAGGGTCCCGTTCGATCCGAAAACCTTCTTGGAAAAAATCGCCAAAGGGGAATACTCATGGGAAGATCTGAAGACCCTCGTGAGTGGGAGCAGGTTACCCAGCGCGACAAAGCTCGTTTCGGAGGTGAGGAAGAGTTACTCGTACCTGCTCAAGCTTGATGATCAGCTTAGGACCATAGCCGCCGATTCGAAATCGCACAGGCAGCGAGGACTCGTCGCCGAGCTGGTGCAGAGATTGTCAAAGATGCACTAGCCATACCAGCAAGGAAACTTGTAGAGAGCGAAAAAATACTGAGTTTTGGAGTGTGGACGATTTTTGCGTTCCGAACCCAAAAGGGTACGGGCCGCATGCGGACCGGACGGTATCCGCACGGGTTTCGGGTTCGGGTCCCTATATCAGGACGTGAAAATGCCCTCCTCGGTCACTGCTTTCACTGCTTTTAAATTCCTTGTTTCAAGTTATGAAACTATAAATATCGATCAAAATTAAATTTAAAAGGGGTTTTTTGAGGAGAGGAAGGGTGGACGTGATCGCTTCAATACTCGCCGCCGCATCCGAAGGGGCGGGAAAAACTGAAATAGTATACTCCTCGAACCTTAACTTTAAACTTGTAGCTAAATATCTCGAGCTCTTGGGGAGAGAGGGATTCATAAACTTCATAAACGGTGAAAAGAAAAAGTACAAGACCTCGGAAAAAGGTATCGAATTCCTCCGCAATTACAAAAAGCTTAGTGAAAAGGCTGAGAACCTACTGTGGCGGAAGAGGCAACTTCAGAATATCTAGGCCGAATTTAGTTATGCCCATATATCTTTTGACTATGCCTGTTTCGATTAGACATTTCAGGATTTCATCTGCTTCCTTCTCCGGGATATCTAATCTTTTTGCCAGTGCTTTAGCATCGAGTAACTCGCCTGTTTTCAAGACCTCTAAAACTCTTCTCACGAGAAGACCTGCAGTTTGTACATCGGTCGTGGCTAATTCCCCCCTCACTTTTTTTCTTTTATCCCTCATTTAATTTTCACCCTTTTCCATTTATCCCACTCGCTTAGCACATTCCTGATAGACCGACAATTATTCGCCCCATTGCTCTGTTCCACAATTTATACAAGTATGATTCCTTAGACGACAATTCACGGCGAATTTGCTTCGACAATTTTATCGCGTTACCAATCATATTTGAGAGCCCTCTATGGATTAGGCAATACCCCTCCTCGAGATCTTCCCCTACCTTTTTTGACATGAATTTTCTACCAACATGCAAAAAACGCCCAAACATGACGTTGTTCTTCGGTCTCGATAAGCTGTATGCTATGATGAGGCTTGCTATCATTCCTGTTAACATTAATATCACAATTAACCCCGATGGAATGTTGGACGGAGGGGGAACATCAGACGTTGAAGGATTTGGCTCCTCCGCGGTCGGAACCGGGAAGACGGGCACCTGGGAACTTCGCTTGCCCACCGCTATGAAAATTGATGTTCCTGATGAAAGTGCTTCGTAGTAGAAGTAGCTTCCGTCCGCGCTCAAATATTGGGTGGAAAGCTCCTGCCAGGCACCGCTCAACCGGTATATTGTGATGGTTCGTTCGTCGATATTGTTGTGCATTATCCAATCCCTATCGATTCTAAATTCAATCCTCACGGAAGTCATCAGCGATCTGTCTATGTTGGTTTCAATCACCCAGAAAAATTGATATGCCGTTCCCAGTTGATTCGGTATTGGGGCTCCCCCTCGCTCATTTAGAAGGCTCCCGATGGGAAGCTGCTCAACCGAAATCGTTGCACCTGTTACACTAGCACTTGTGGTAATCCTGATTTTTGTAAACCCGATCTTCCGAGATGTTAGGTCGGCAGTGCCCGTTGAACCAGCCGGTATGTCGCCAATGAGTGTTGTGGTGGTGGGTACCGCAATCGGGTTTTTTAGCTCTATCGAATCGGAGGCCACCGCTGAGGTCCATCCCGCATTATCCTTGACCCTAACATACACAGTCTTATTCCCATCACCGCTGGGCAGGGCGTAGGACTTGGCGTTATCAAAGTTCTCCCAGGCCGTCCAGGTAACGTTGTCGTTGCTTAACTGCATCTGGACCACGCCGGAGGTGTTGTCGGTCGCGGCTATGGTAATAATCACTGAGGTCGAGTTGGTGGTTGAGGCGTTGCCGTTTACAATCACCGAGGCCACGGCTGGCGGCTGGGTATCGACCCCACACACGGCATCGGCCGCGGCCGGAGCGGGCTCTCGGTTATACTGTTCGTCAAATGCCCTAGAGTAGAACTCGTAATGACCATCGCCATTTGGGGCGGTGAATGACCATGACCAAGACGCCGTGGTGAGGGTGCCGAAGTTCTCCCAGTTGTCCCAGCTCAAACCAGCGGCGGAGTAGCGATACCATAGAGTGACTCTGGTCACGTGACCACCCACACTTGGATCTGAGGCGGTCGCCGTGATGGTGAATGGCGTGGAGGTCTGCCAGTATGGTGATATCGCGTCGACGCTTGAGGTTGGCAGTCCGACTGCCCTAATGCTACCTGTCCATGTCTCGATCTTCCTCCACGAAGCTGGGGCTCTCAGAGTCCCGGCCCATGTTTCGATAATCTTTGAAGCGACTGAAGCTCTCACAGCTCCGGTCCATGTTTCCATAGCACGCCATACGTATGGAGCGTTGACCGTCCCGGTCCAAGTCTCGATGGATTTCCACCGTGCGGGAGCCCTTGCCGTGCCCATCCATGTCTCGATTTGTCTCCAAATGGACGTCGCTCGAACCGTTCCCATCCATGTCTCAATCGTCCTCCAAGTAGCGGTGGCCATGACTGTACCCGTCCACTCTTCAGCGAATCTCCACTGTGATGTCGCCCTCACCGTTCCAGTCCAAGTTTCTATATTCCTCCAAGTTGAAGTTGCCCTAACCGTTCCAGTCCAGGTCTCAATCGTCCTCCATGCAGCAGTAGCTTTGACCGTGCCCGTCCAAGATTCGATAGATCTCCACTGTGATGGCGCCCTCAGAGTACCCGTCCATGTCTCGATAGCCCTCCAAGTAGTGGGGGTGGGAATGTACTCTATCTTCACGTTTTCAATCTTAGGTCCACTCGCTCCGCTCAAAATCTCGTTCTCGCTCCAGAAGTAGACTATGTACTGAATGTAGCGGTTTGTTTGGATGTTTGTGAGGCTCGCGGGTGATGTGTTGAAATAAGTGTTCGACGTTCCATCCGGCCCAAGGTTGTCGCTCCAAGTTATGTTATCCGTGCTCACGCGGACTCGGAGCTTGACCTCGGATTTGAAAAGGACGTTTTCCTCGACGATGCTAAAGTCTACATGCAGGGTCGTCTGGGTGTTATCGGTGTTGTCCCAGTCCTGGTACCTGACGTACACGTTGTTTCCAGCGAGATAGTTTTCGATGTTTTCGAGGACTTTGGTTATCGTCCTTTCTGCCGTCGCCAGGTTGTCCACAAACTCCCAGGTGCTGCTCACGCTCTTCCAGATGTAGATCCCAATTTTCTCCGAGTCGCCGCTCGTGAGGCCCTTTACCTTCAGGGTGTAGTTATCGTTGCGGTTATCGTAGAGGGTGCGGACATTTTCAATCGTGTGTTGCCATCGCAGGGAGTAAATCTTGGGCGTCCAAGTTGGCTTGAAATCAACCCAGTCGACCTTCAGGTCAAATCCCCTAGTTCCGGTCTTGACCCCGGATATCCTGATCTTCCAGTTGCCAGACGCATCCCGGAACTGGGTCGGGCTGGCGGTCACCGTCAATGTCTTGGTCTCATCCACGTTCGCAGCACTAGAGGTGTAGCTCAGGTAGCCATTCTCACCGCTCGCAGCGTATCGCCCGAGGGTATAGTTGTAGAGCTGGACGGTGGCGCCGACGCTATCCCTCGACCATTGACTGTCGACGGTCAGTACGATGTTGTCCCAGTCATATGTGTTTGAAGCCCCAGTGAACTCCATATTCTCCGTGTACCCGCTCGCGGTCGGCAGGCGCAGGGCCACGATCCTAGCATTCCTGATTAACACCGTCGTCCCCGCAGTCTGGGCGTAGAACGATATTTTAACCGTTTGGGCCCCGGATAGGGTCAGCTTTTTGTGAATTGCGAAGGCCGCCCAATGTCCTGTGGACGCTATGTCTATGTTCTCGTCCCCGTATACCGTGTTGCCGACCGTGAGCCTGGCACCGACGAAAACGGTCAGTGACGTTGTGTTTATTTGACCAGTGGCCAGGATGAGATAATCTCCAGGTGAACTCGGAGTGAAGTTAAGGGTCGTTTTGTCGGCCCCTGGTGTGGCCAAGGTGGTCGTGCTCTGGGCATCGGAGTTCTCCTTGAACGCTTCGCCAAAAACGGAACCGATCGGTATGGCATAAAGCTGGACGTTCTTGTAAGTTAGGACGGTGCCAGAAACGCTTTTCATTTGAATTTTAAGGCTGTGGCTCACGCTTTGAGAAAGGGAGACCACCCTCTGAAATGCTGCGGTGAGATAATAGGAAGCGCTGGAACGAACGGTGTATGTCTCCCCGGAATTTTCACCATCGATTGAAAGCATGACTCCGTTAAAGTTGGCAGCGGTGGCGTTGGTGGTGTCGGCATGGCCTAGGATGAGCCAGTTCTCGGTGATGTCGGGGGTGAAGGTCAGGGTAGCGATATCGGTGTAAGTCGTCGAGCTGGTCGTGCCACCGGCTGGCTCGCTGGACCTGAAGTTGCTGCCGATGGCCATGACAATGATCCTGGCGTTTTTGATTGTGGCAGTGTTGCCCGTGTGTGTGGTGGCATATTGAATCTTTATCGTGTGCGGCGCGGCAGTTAAGTTGGATACCTTAAACGCGACGAAATCGCGATTAATCGTGGTAGCGGTATCGTCAGCCACAAAGGTCTCGGCCACGCTCGTCCCATCAATCGTGAGCTGGGCACTGGTGGTCCTGCCAGCTTGCGAGGCCGTTCGTTTAATCTCGGCAGTTGCGATGATGAGGTAATTATCCTGAGTTGCAGGTGTCCAGGTAAGGACCACCCGATCCTGATAGGTCGTGGATGCGTTATAGGTGGCCACGTTTTCGTTTTCGGCGACTCGAACATCGCCAGAAAAGGTCGATGGGTAGCTCCTGAACCCCATGTATACGTTGTCGTTGCCTGTAACGTTGCTTACCGTCCCGCTCACCAAGGCTGTGTTCCCTAATAGGCTGTACGCACTTGGGTTGTAGGACGTGGAGGTGCTGGTGCCGTTGTTAAACTCTTGGATATTCTCGTATACCCCATCGGCGGTGCGAGTGTTTCCGATAGGTCCACCCGCGACGGTACCTTTCCTCGAACTTCCGTCTACCAGAGTCGTGGGCTCGGCCCCAACGTTGTCGTTTTTCTGGAAGAACAGCGTCGGCTCGTTCTCAGTCCAGATCAGATTTTCTAAGGTGCTGACGTTTTCCAGGTCGAAAACGCGGGAAGTGAACCGGCCTTGAATGTAACCTTGGCGCAACCTTACGGCGTTGTCCACGTTTTCGGTGTTTTCATGTGTTCCTCGGGAGAAGTCCACAGTAATATAGTCTCCAGTGGTTGGGTCGGCCACGATAACCCTCCAATTCTCGCCTATCGCATTTCCTCCACTGTACGTCAGCTCAGGCCGGAAGTAGTACGTGGTGGGGGGTATGGTACGCTGAGGAGCCATTATCACGTAAGATATCAAGATGGAGCTGCTGACAGTGCTGACGCTCCACTCAATCTTGTTATATTGTGAATCGTGTGCACTTATGTTCCCGCCATTCGGGTCAATAACGGTCCAATCGTTCGGGAAATAATCTATCAATATTGCATTATCTACTGGAGAAGAAACTATCGCTCTGATTTCTACACTCACAGGAGAAAGCGGCGGAACCTTGTGCTGGCCAACGCGGTCTCCCGATAGTTGCCTGTCAAATGTTATCTGAATGCCACTTACGGTCACTTGAAACGATTTAGCAGCTATAAATGACCCACCTAAAACTTGAAAAATGAAAAACAGGACAACCACTTTCATCGTGCGCTGACGCAACAATGATAGGCCTCCGGGCAACCAAGGCCTTCTTTGCAGGAGCCCAAGCCTCCGCAAGAGCCTCTTTCCAGGACTAGAAGCATTACTTCCATGGGAGAGTCGATGCAAAGCACCACCTAGTTAGGTCAGTTAAGCAATATAAAAGAAAAGACGAAATTTTGACCCGAAACAGTGTTACTTAACTGTGTTATGAAATGCAGTTTCATGTTGTTTAAAGGGTCGATACCGGGAAATTATTTTCAAATGAGGCGAAAAAATGAATAAACGAGTAATGTTAATAGTGTTTTCATTAGTTGTACTACTGGCTGACGTCCCTTGACAAGTACAACAACGGGACAATATAGGATTATGTGGCCCCTAATTGGGACCCTTTTACTTTTTTATTTTATAAAATAGTGATTTTGCTTTTAATTATCTTGTTAAAAAGAAGCTGCCATCAAAGCCCAACCCGTGTAGTTACGGGCCGGACGGGATTCGAACCCGTGTTCCAGGCTCTCCCCCATTATGCCCGGAG
>CAYUMT010000091.1:0-6588 GCA_964446015.1 Hadarchaeota archaeon (SeqCode) | reverse complement strand
AAGAAGAGCACCTAAGCTCACGAGTTCGAGGTCTATTTTATTATCACTAGCCTGAGCCTTCTTGGCAATTGAGAGAGCTGCGCGCTCGACGGCGAGGCAGTGCCGGACGACGCTTTTGGAGCATCCGGCCTCGCCCAATATACGAAGGGCATCCTCCCTTGTGATCATCATCTCACCATTAGGATAAGACTAGGGGAGACCACTTATCCTTTTTTATAAAGTCGAAAATAAACATACATGAAAATGTTTGATAATTTGGTTGATCGGTGAGGACGTGAGGAAAATATCAATTGGTTTCAAAGATTTTGTAGTTGAGGCTGAATTCCTTGAGAATGAATGTCCAAAGACCTGCGATGGGATCTGGCAGGCACTGCCTTTCGAAGCCGAGCTTGAGATTTGGAAGGAAGAGGTATACTTTGAGATTCCAGTCAAGATATCGCCAGAGAACCCTACTCCAAGGACAACTGCGGGCGATGTTTCATATTGGCCTGAAGGGCCGGCCTTCTGCATATTCTTCGGCAGCTCACAGCCGATAAGCCCAGTAAACACCTTCGCACGAATAAAGAGCGGCGTCGAGAAGTTGCGTAAAATTAATACCCACGATCGAGTCACAGTAAAAAAGTCCGCTAGATAACTTCAGTAATCTTTGCCAACCGCTCGGCCGCCCTCCTGTTCAATCCATCCTTTAAAACGGTGTAACGGTCGGGCCTTATCCTATGAGCAATCGTCAGCGCCTTCACGATGTATTTTGGCGGAATATTTAGTTCTCGCGAGTTCGTCGGAGCGCCGATGGTTTCAAGCGCACCCTTTATCGCATTCCAGTCTTCACCATGTAAGTACGCCATCATGATCGCCCCAACTCCACACTGCTCACCGTGCAGGGCGGGCCTTGGTGCCGTTATGTCCAGGGCGTGACTGAAGAGATGCTCCGCTCCGCTCGCAGGCCTGCTGCTACCGGCTATAGCCATCGCCACACTGCTTGAAATGAGAGCCTTCACTACCTTCCTAACGCTTTCCTCCGTATGACGACGAATGACATCAGCGTTATCCATCACTATCTGTGGGCTGACTAGTGATAGTGTTGCGGCATACTCGCTGTAAGGCTCCCCCTTCGTTCGATGTGCCAGCTGCCAGTCCCTAACAGCGGTGAGGTTCGCGACTATATCCCCGCAACCAGCGGCCAACAGCCTGTGGGGGGCACGTTTTATAATTAGGGTGTCAGCGATGATCGCTATTGGAGCGTGAGTTTCAACCGACGTCGGCTTTCTACCACCTCGTATTGACGCTCTTGAAGAAGCGATTCCATCGTGGGAGGCTGCGGTCGGCACCGACACAAATGGTTTGCATTCTTTGAAGGATGCGAACTTGGCTACATCTATGCATCTGCCCCCCCCTACGCCGAGAAAGAAATCAACCTTGCCGTGAACCATTTTTACAACATTAGATACGGTAGAGGTATCTGCATTTTTTATAATCTCGTGCATTACATCAAACTTCGCGCGCTCCAGCTGATGTTTCACGCTCGACCCTACCAGTCTGAACGTCGTGGGGTCAGCGACAATCAGGGCCTTCTTACCGGAACACAGGCGCTCGCAAATGTCGGTCACCTTGGATATCACACCGGGGCCCATCCAGACCTCCCTAGGGAGCTCGATACGCTTTGGTTCTTTCAACCCTTCACCTCTCCAAAATTCGCGGATAACTTTATATATAGATACCACGACTTCTTATCGTCGCTTCTTATGCGGCATTTTTGGGAGGTATTCATTTGAGAGAAGAGATACTTAAAAAACTTGAGGGCACGACCACGGTTGGACTTGTGTGCAAAGACGGGGTCGCGCTGGTCACGGACACGCGGGCGACCATGGGTTACCTTGTGGCTAGCAAGAGGGCTAGGAAGGTCTACAGTATAACGGACACCATAGCCTTTACAACGGCAGGGGGCGTGGCCGACACCGAGCAACTCGTCGGCATGATGAGGGCAGAAGCGGGATACTATGCGATGAAAGAGGGCATCCCGATGAGCGCTACGGCCTGCGCCAAGATGGTCTCCAACATAATGAACGCTCATGGATATGTTTCCTTCTACGCCAATCTGCTAGTCGGAGGTATGGATGGCGGTGATCCCAAGTTGTTTTTCATCGACATCGACGGTGGAGTGATCGAGGAGAAAATGTTGGCGACGGGATCAGGGTCACCAGTTGCCTACGGTGTGCTTGAGAATGGGTTCAAGGAGGGGATGAAGATTGATGAAGCACTCCCCATAGCTGTAAGGGCACTTAAAACTTCGATGAAGCGCGATGTCGCGACCGGAAACGAAGTTATGGTCGCAACCGTAACAAAGAAAGGTTATAAAGAACTTTCTCCTGACGAGATAAAGAACCTATCTTAATTTCACAAAAAAATGGTGCAAAAATGGCAGCAGAGGAGTTACTTAAAGAGATAAAGGCAGCCGTGAAGGAAACGCCGTTCGCTGACTCAGTATCGGACATAAATTTCGAGGGGCCGAGGGTGGTGCTCTACTGCAAGAACTTGGATCTCCTTGCGGAAAATGGCGAGATTATCAAGGACCTTGCGCGTAAGATCAGGAAGAGGATAATACTTCGACCTGATCCATCAATCTTGACCGACGAGGAAAAGGCTGAAAATAAGATTAGGGAAATCGTGCCGCCTGAGGCCGGGATAACTGACATCATCTTCAGCGAGGACATAGGGGAGGTCACGATAGAGGCGGAAAAGCCCGGCATAGCGATAGGAAAGGGCGGGGCAATTTTTAGGGATATAATGCACAAGATAAGCTGGACCCCGCGGATAATCAGGGCGCCCCCGATAAAATCCGAGATAGTGAAGAACGTCAGGCTTTCCATGATATACGGCGGAGCCGAGAGACGCGAAATACTCAGGAAAATAGGAAGGCGCATACACCGTGAGCAAAAGGCAAAGGATGGTTGGGTTAGGTTTACTACCTTAGGTGGTGCCCGAGAGGTCGGCAGGTCGTGCTTTCTATTGCAGACTCCTGAGAGCAGGGTGTTGCTTGACTGCGGCGTCAATGTGGCTTCCGATAATAAATCCTTTCCACATCTTGAGGTCCCTGAGTTGAGGCTCCCAGAGCTGGACGCACTTGTCCTGACCCACGCGCACTTGGACCACTGCGGCTTCGCGCCGTATCTCTTCAAGTATGGATTCGAGGGACCTGTTTATTGTACCCCGGCAACTCGGGATTTAGCGATCCTTTTACTCTTAGACTATGTGGAAATAGCGGAGCGCGAGGACAAACCCCTGCCGTTTAACAAGCGCGATATAATGACCTTTCTCTCCCACTGCATAGCGCTGGACTATGGGGATGTAACAGACATCGCCCCAGACGTAAGGATCACCTTACACAACGCCGGGCACATCTTGGGGTCATCCCTGCTTCACATTCACGTCGGCGAGGGGCTCTACAACTTGGTTTATACTGGTGACATAAAATTCGACAGAAGTCGCCTCTTCTCTCCGGCGGTATACACATTTCCGCGCGTTGAGACGTTGATCACGGATAGCACCTACGGGGGAGCCGAGGACATTCAGCCCTACCGAAACGACGCGGAAAGTTCCCTTCTCACCAAAATCAACGAGACAATAAAAAAAGGCGGCAAGGTCATAGTCCCGGCATTCGCGGTCGGGAGGGCTCAAGAGATGATGGTCCTGCTTGAGGATGCGAGGAGAAAGAAAATCATAGATGAGGTACCTGTTTACTTGGACGGGATGATATGGGAAGCGACTGCCATTCATACGGCATACCCGGAGTATCTCTCTCAAGAACTTCGTGAGCTAATATTCAAAGAGGACGAGAACCCGTTTCTATCAAAGATGTTAATAAGAGTCTCGGGGCCGGACCAGCGGGCTCAGGTAATAGACGGCGAACCTGCGGTGATAATATCCACGGCCGGCATGATGACGGGTGGGCCAGTACTTGAGTACTTTAAGCGTCTGGCTCCAGATCCGAAGAACACTCTGATATTCGTCGGTTATCAGGGGGAGGGCTCGCTGGGCCGCAGGATACAAAAGGGGTGGCGGGAAATCCCGACGCGCGGCGAGAACGGCAAACTTGAGGAGGTCAGGGTAAACATGGAGATAAAGACGGTCGAGGGATTCAGCGGACATTCAGACAGATCGCAGTTGCTCAACTACGTCAGAAGGCTGGTTCCAAAGCCAGATAGGATCATAAGCGTCCACGGCGACGAAAGTAAATGCTCGGATTTGTCATCAGCATTTCATAAGCTTTTCAGGGTAGAAACGAGGGCTCCGCTAAACCTTGAAACTATCAGGTTATGTTAAGCCCCTAGTTCGGAAATTTCCATACGCGTTAACTTTCGTTTCTCAGCCCTTCGGCCGATGATCGCGCTATGGCCAAAGGGATCCATGACGATGAGTCTGGCCCTCTTTTCGCCGCGCATTATGGCATCCAGCGCCCTGAGTTTCCTCTCAGCAGTCCGACGTTTCAGTGGAGCCGCTCCCGACATTGAAATTTCCATTGCCTCTTTGATGCGACCGAGAACGCCCTCAATATTGGACACATATCCTTGGCCACCAGAACCCGGCCTTACCACCACGCCTAGCTCTGGAACCTTGATAACCCCGGTACTAGACCTCACGACTCTGACCTTCATATCCTCGACAGACGAGATCTGGAACTCGTACCGCGTGGGTTTTCCTTCGCCGAGGTGCAAGACATCGGATTGTTTAAAATTGCAGCGGCTGCAGGTTACAAGGGTTTCCAGTGTTTCGCCGAAGAAGGGTATGTTGTCTATCCTGCCTTTGAACTGAAAGGAACCCTTGGCACCACATACGGGGCAACACTCTATGGGGAGTGCGAACTCCCTTCTTCGCATCAATACACCAAACTAATCAGCGGCTCTCTTGAACTGGATATTAACAAATTTGGGCGTGGCTATTACCTTGGAGTCTGTCAAACGCCCTACATCGCCGCCTATCCCCGCGCAAATTCCCTTGAGTTGGTCGATCGCCCGTTTCAGTTCATTCGGGTCTTGGTTCATTAAGTTGCTTATATCGAGTATCATTATGTTGCCCGCCCGGAGATTATCCGCGACCTCTTGCACATCCCCTAGGCTGCGCAACTCGATGCTCTTTATGTAGATGGGCTCGATCTCTCCAAGCCTCGCTGGTCTGGTGGTCTCCCTTACCTCCATTATTGATACTTCTTCTGCTGTTTCAGGTGCTTGAGTGGGCTTGGCGAACATTTTCCTCAAAGACCTCATGCCATCTCCTGCCAAATGTCGATTAAGGGATAAAGTATTTAACCTTTATCCAAAAACCGCCACGCGTTGTCCCCCACATGGTGGAGGTTTTTAACAACCTTTCCGCTGGGGGCTTTAATCCTGTCTCCCGCAACCAGAGCAATCCCTACAGCAAGGGCCTTTCCGTGCCGTTCGTCGAGAACCACTACTATGTCCCCCTCTCTGATTTTGGAGTCAGCAGATACCACGCCTGGGCCCATTACATCCGCGCCGTTAACGACGTGTGGAACGGCACCCATATCCACAACTACACTTGGAGGCTTGATTGCGTCGATGCTCTTTAGCGTTGGCAAAATTTCTCCTTTAGTCCTCAGAAAAAATACCCTTTTGTTAGAAGCTATCAGCTCCAATCCGGTCTCAAGCTCTATGACATCAACTGTTTTGCCAAGGGTGTTCAGTATCCCCTCCCCAAACCTCTCCCTGACTTCATTTTCAAGCAATTTGAGCTCGTCCTTGCGCAGCCTGTATCTTCTAAGTGAGGGCATGACAAACCTTCTTAGCTCGATAAACTTAAATATAAAACTGGAGAAAGTTTGGTGATTTTGATGAGCCAGCGACCACTAGACGTGCTTAATCGCGCCCTTGGGTCATCAGTTCTGGTAGGCCTCAAGGGCGGACGAGAGCTGAGGGGAAAACTAAGCGGCTTCGACATACACGTGAACATAGTGCTCGAAGAAGCCGAGGAACTACAGGGCGGAGAAGCCACTAGGCGCTACGGGACCATGGTCATCCGGGGCGACAGCGTGGTCTTCATATCGCCGGCTGGGTGATTTAGATGTCCAAGGGTACCCCCTCAATGGGCAAGCGCCACAAGATCCAGCACATACGCTGTCGGAGATGTGGAAGGCGAGCCTACCATGCTCAACGCGGCGTCTGCGCGGCGTGTGGGTATGGAAAGGACAGACGCATAAACAGATACAACTGGAAGGTAAAGACCGTCCAGAGGTTAAGGTTAAGATAGCGAGCTACAAATGTCTGGAATCCAGCAGTACAAAATTTCTTAAGTTTGCCCGCCAACTGTTTTCACGTGGGCCGGTAGATCAGTTGGAAGATCACTCGCTTGGCAAATCTCAAATGGTCCATATTGCGAGAGGTCGCGGGTTCGAGTCCCGCCCGGTCCACCACGTTCAATAACCAGTATTTGAAAACTACGTGAATACTCCTATGACGAATTCTCCGTTTCCTCGTTAGCGTTCTTCCCCTCACAATTATTTTTACCTCCTTCTTTTTAAATTTGGGGCGACACGGCAAACTCCTATACGCGGTCTAGCCGCACTTTGACGATTTC
>CAYUMT010000090.1:0-6693 GCA_964446015.1 Hadarchaeota archaeon (SeqCode) | reverse complement strand
TGGACGCTGATATCATAGCTGCTGGCGGTGCGCAGATGGCTACCGTGACGGTGAGAAACACCGGAACCATGAAGTTGACCGCTGCGGCTTCCGTAACAACGGAGACCACGCCTGTAGCTATCTCCATAGGCGACGTTGAACCTGGACAATCACAAGCGGGCGAAAACACCACGGGGACGTGGGTGGCAGGCACGCGCTACATAGTGAAAATTACGGCGACCGCAGTGGACGGCAGCACCCTGTCGAAGATTCTGACCGTGACTGCAAGGGGCTAGATCCGCAAAGGAAATTTTCCAGTCCTAGTTGAACCGTTCAAAGTAGTCCCCGATTCTACTCCTTTTTTGAGCTTCAATCTAGCACTGCGATGTAAGCGATGATAAATGGGTTGAGCGGCCCGAAGTCCCCGAGAGCTCCAGCGAACTCGGTCAAGCTGAACTCAAAATCTCCCACCCTAACCACTTGAACCCCCTATATCGATCATCGTTACACTGGGTTAGTACTAAATTAATTTTCTGTTTTTATGGAGAGTTTCTGGACGGTACAAATTCGGGTACAAACCCCCAATACCGTACTATAAGCCAAAAGTGGCTGGAGCATTTGATAAAAAGCTATTAGCTTAGGCGAAGGGTAGCTTGTGCGGACTTAAGTATCGTCCGTCCATTCAACAATGATCTTTCCTCGGCACGGTAAACAAAAACGCCTCCACGATTTATTTATCCTCCGCTTGATTCCTAGAAATAGTTCAAAATAATTTGAAATCGTAACCCTTAAATAGTAGTTCAAAATAATTTGAAATACTATGTACGACATAATCAAACCAGGCTTTGATGCTCTAGCAGAGTACCTCTCAGCACATGTACTCACTTGCCTCATCCCAGCGTTTTTTATATCAGGGGCGATAGCTGCTCTCGTCTCGAAAGGCGCCATCCTCAAGTATTTTGGGGCCAAGGCGAAGAAGTGGTTGTCCTATAGCGTCGCGTCGGTTTCGGGGACAATCTTGGCGGTGTGCAGTTGCACCATCTTACCGATGTTTACCAGCATATACCGAAGGGGGGCTGGAATCGGGCCGGCCTCAGCTTTTCTGTTTTCCGGCCCTGCGATCAACCTCTTAGCGATAGTCCTAACCGCCAGCGTGCTTGGTCTTGATTTAGGAATTGCTAGGGCTGTGAGTGCTGTTTCCATGGCGGTGATAGTCGGGCTTATGATGTCCACCATCTTCGATCGAGGGGCAAAGGAAAAGGCCATAGAAGTAAGCCCAGCAGAAACTTCCACTAATGTACGACCCTGGTATGTTTCCCCTGCTTTTTTCTTCCTATTGGTCGCAATACTGCTCGTCGGTGCTTCTGGTCTAATCTCCTGGCTGTCCAAGCTAGCGATCCTCTATTTCTTGACCATCGCGGTAGCAGTTGTGCTAATCTTTTACTATTCAAGGGAGGAGGTCAAAGCATGGGGGTTTGAAACATGGTGGCTAACCAAGAGGATATTCCCGATACTTTTGGTAGGTGTATTTATAGTGGGACTGATCGGCGGGGTTGCCGCGAATTTCTCCCCATCCCACGATCCCCTGACCGCCGTGGGCGAACTGACCAAACCGTTCCTCGGTAATAACTCGCCTATTGCCTGCTTTCTCGGATCGATCATCGGAGCAGTTCTGTACATGCCGACCCTACTCGAAGTTCCGATCGTCGGTACCCTTTTCGGTTACAGCTCTGGACTTATGGCCTCTGGACCGGCTCTGTCTCTATTGTTAGCTGGACCAGCCCTGAGCCTGCCCAGCATGATCGTAATAGTGAGGACCATCGGTTGGAAAAGGGCGGCCACCTACATAGCACTGGTGGTCATCGTCTCGACATCAATTGGCATGGTCTACGGGGCGATTTCTTATTAGGTTAAATTTTTAAGGTGAGAATTTCAAATAAAATTGAATTAGGTGAGGGTTTGAAAATAAAAGTCTTTGGTACAACCCCGCCATGCATGCGGTGCAAGGCGGCAGAAAAGGCAGTTAGGGAAGTCGTGAAGGAACTCGGTTATCCTAATATCGAAGTGGTCAAAGCGGATGTTCTCTCTGATGAGGCCGCAAAACTCGGCATAATGATGACACCAGCAGTGGCGATAGATAAAAGAGTTATAAAGATCGGTGGTGTTCCGTCCAAGGAAGAAGTTAAACGGGCGATTGAAGAAATGAGGAGGAGTTGAAATGGCCAAGCTAGAGGTATTCACGGCTGAGCCCCCATGCCCTGGTTGTTTAAAACTTCTTGAGCTTGCCGACAAGATTAAGGAGGAATATGGAGATAAAGTCGAGGTCCTGAAACACATAGGTCCCTGCGAGGAGTTCACGAAGTACGGAATAACAGTCGTCCCGGCCGTTGTGATCGACGGAAAAATAAAAATTATGGGCGTGTGTCCGAGCGAGAAAACGCTCAAGACCGCGCTCTGGGAGGCAGGAGCATGAAGCTGCTGGTTGAGGTATTCACATCCCTTCCGCCTTGCTCTGGAGGAAGGATGGTGAAAAAGCTTATGCGCGAGATCGAAGAACGATACGGGGATCGGGTTGAAATAAAGATTTACGAAGGGATGAGTGATAAAATCAAGGAATACAACATAGAAACGACGCCAGCGATCGTTATCGATAAGGACATCAGGATAATAGGTGTTGCGCCAAGTATGGAAACTTTGGAGAACTCTCTGAGGGAAGCTGGATTATAAAACATCGAAGCTCAGTAAAGTTAAGTGGTAGATTTGACGAAAAGTGCAAAGGGGAAACAGTCCCTCCAACTTCGATATAAAATCCCTACGGCCTACGACATCTCAGAGGAAGTTCTGAAACGGGCGGATAAAGAGATTCGAGCGGACACAAAGGAAACACTAAAGTTCTTGGAGGCCCTGTCCCACCCCATAAGGTTGCGTATCCTCAGGGCGTTAAGGGCCAACGAACTATGTGTTTGCGTGTTCATCGCATTAATGAGAATCAAATACTCAAAGCTCTCCTACCACCTAAAATTATTGAAGAACGCAGGACTGGTGGATTCCAAGAAGGATAGGAACTTCTTAGAATACAGGATCACGGATTTAGGGAGGAGAATTTTAAAGAGTATCGAAAAGCATTGAAGGGTACTTTTGGCTGGTGCGCGTATTTGAAGGAGGAAAAGTGGTAAAAATGCAAAAAGAAAAAATTAAAAAAATTGTTAGAGAAAGATATTCAAAAATAGCTGAAGGCACCAGTTGTTGCCCTACTTGTGGTTCTTGCGGAATCGATGTAATGACACAGGCAAAAAATATTGGTTATTCTGAAGAAGAACTCAGGAACATCCCAGAATCCGCTATAATGGGTTTAGGGTGCGGTAATCCAACAGCTTTAGCGGATTTGAAAAAAGGAGAAACGGTCCTGGATTTAGGGGCAGGTGCAGGGATTGATGTATTTTTGGCTGCGAATAAAGTCGGGTCAAAGGGTCACGTCATTGGAATTGACATGACGGAAGAAATGGTTAAAAGAGCCAATGAAACGGCGAAGAAATATGGATATAAAAATGTGGAATTTAAACTTGGAGATATTGAAAATCTGCCACTTGAAGACAATTCGGTTGACGCAATTATCAGTAATTGTGTCATCAATCTTTCTCCGGATAAATTACGGACCTATCAAGAAGCGCACAGAGTTTTAAAGCCAGGTGGTAGAATTTTGATTTCCGATTTGGTTACAGAAGGTGAATTACCAGAAGACATCAGGAAGAATTTTGAGGCTTGGGCTGGATGCATCGCCGGAGCATTGGAGAAAAAAGAGTACTTAGATACGATAAAAAAAGCAGGGTTTAGAGATGTCATTATTATTTCTCAGGACAAATTTTATGAATCAGGACTGGATGATAGACTGGCCGGAAAAATTACAAGTGTAAAAGTGAAAGCACATAAATCGTGAAATTAACTAGGTTTTTCGTAATTCCTACAAAGGGTACAAATCGAGGTACAAATCTACAATACCCCACTAGAAAACTCATTTACTTGGAAAAAAATATGAGATTTTCCATGACTGTTAGAGCCTCTTCTGAATGGTGCGTCCGTGAATCTTGATGGCTATAACTAAGAAGACGATTGCGAATGCTACGAGAATGGCAAGATCCAGTTCAATCGGGTGATAGCCATTGCCCTGTATAGAATGCCTCGCCAAATCTGTAAAATATGTTAAAGGAGAAATTGAGGAGACCGCCTTTCCCCATACCGGCAGTTCCTCCAGCGGGATAAATATTCCGCTTATGAATACTAGTGGGAATTTGATCATGGATGACAGCATCATTACGCTGGCAGGAGCGTCCGTAGGGGGATATGCAGATAGCAGTATGCTGAATGAGGCGAAACAAAATGCCGCAAGGATAACCCCAAATCCGAGAGTTAATGGATTTGCTATTTCTACACCGATTATCAAGCCTACAATTATGGGAAATACAGAGACCAAGGCTCCGAAAAGGAATGAGGAAATTACATCTCCAAGAAAGATTGTCCATATGGAAATCGGAGAAGATACAAGCCTCTCCAAAGTTTTTGCTCTTGCCTCCCATGGGACTATGGCGGGTCCAACCGAAGTAGCAGTGAAAAAAGTGGTCATCCCGAGTAATCCCGGTAAAAGAGCCTCAAGGGGCATATTTCGCCCTATGTAGAATGATAGAAAAAGGAAGAAAGGCACCAGAAGACCAAAAATGATGACCGGCCCTTTAGAATAATAGATGTGTATGTTCTTTTTGACGATCGCAAATGACCGCCTGAACTGCTCCAAATAAAGATTTTTCTCCATTAAGACACCTCGTCCTAGCTTTCACTCACAAGTTTTAGGAATACGTCCTCCAATGTGGGCGCGAGCGTGCTGAGCGTGATTATTTTTAAGTTTTTTGAACGCGCAAACACAACCAGACCGTCTAAAACCGCACTTGGCTCATCCACGTAAAGCCTCACCTTGTCCCCCATCTTTTTCACTTCCCTAACGCCTCGGATCTTCGATAGCTCGTCAATGCGGATTATCCTGTCAAAGCTGACCTCAATCGACTGCAATCCGCTACTTCTCATCCGAAGTTTTTCCGGGCTGTCGATGGCCGCGATTTTGCCGTGGTTGATGACAGCTACTCTATCGCAAAGCTGATTGGCTTCTTCCATGTTGTGCGTAGTTAAAAAAATGGTCGTGCCACCCCTATTGAAATCTCGAATTTTGTCTTTTATTAGTCGTTGGCTCTCTACATCTAGACCGGAGGTCGGTTCATCCAAGAAGAGAATTTCGGGCTTATTCATTAGAGCCATGCACAGCAGTAGTTTCTGTTTCATCCCTCTTGAAAAACCTTTGACATGTTGACTCCTTCTATCGTAGAGTCCGAACTCTTTCAGGATGCTAACTGCTCTTTCTTTTCTTTCCTTTTTAGGAACCCCATATAACTCCCCAATTAGCATGATATTATTCCAAGCTGAGAGGTCAACGTACGCATTTGCCATCTCGGGAACGATGCCCATTACTTGCTTAGCCTTAAGCCCTTCTCTTAAAATGTCGTTGTTTAATATGGAAGCTGTTCCTTCATCTGGTTTAATTACACCAGTAAGCATCCGAATGGTGGTGGTCTTACCTGCGGCATTAGGTCCTAAAAACCCAAAAAGTTCTCCCTTCTTAACTTGAAAGCTAATGCGGTCAACGGCCACCAGCTCGCCAAAGTGTTTAGTCAAATTTGAAACTTCTACTGCATTTTCAGCGGTCATGGGCAAGAACCTCCGGCAAGTCCGACAAGAGGTTGATTTTGATCTCCTTCGTTTTTAATTTCCAGACCTTTTCGGGTGCCCCCCCTCCCACCTCTCGATATTCAGCCAATTCAATGATGCCCGCCTTCTCCAGTTCGGAAAGGTGATAATAAAGTCCAGACCTTGAAAGACCCTCTCCAGCTTTTTTTAACCCTTCAAAGATTTCATCAGTACCCTTTGCTTCATCACCTATGAGGCGGATGATGATCCATCTAGTTGGGCAATGGAGAGCCTTGAAGTAATTCTGAAACTTGCCAAACTCTTTTAGTTCACAACCACTATATCCGTCGCACATAGATCTCATCTTAGTACCCGAATATCTCTTGAAATATTATCAATATTATTGTAATATTACAGTATTTAAATATATTTTATTTTGGTTGGAAACTTGGAACACAGAGATTTTTCGGAAGTCTTCCGGGGGGTACAAATCCTGGTACAAATTCCTTATATCGCACCTTAGGTTTCACGAGACAATCCGTTCGTTTTCAGAGGAGTTTTTTCGTAAAATTTCCGGAGGGTTCAATTCCCGGGCTAACACAAAATACCGCAATTTTACCAGTAAAAAGGGGGCTGAAATCCCCTCCCCCGCACCTATGTGAGATTTAAGCGTTTCGCTCCTCGCTTGTGGGCAACGCGCGCATGCACCTATTCGCGGTCAATGCTGCAGTATGGTTTTGCGCTGAGGGGCCCACAGTCACCACATCGCGGTCCAAGCCGCAGCGGGGGAGTCGAGGTGCTCTTGCCCGTTAAGCCCGAAATTCTTCTCGACGTATGAGCATCCAGCAACTTTCTCGCAGCCACGACGGCCCGCTCATGACCTGTTAACCCGTAAAAGGAGCGGTCCGTCAAAATGGCCGATAAAATGGGCCGACGGTGCCGCATGTTCGGGGATCGGCGGGGCATGTCCGAGGTAATAGGTCT
>CAYUMT010000089.1:0-6745 GCA_964446015.1 Hadarchaeota archaeon (SeqCode) | reverse complement strand
CCATGTCATCACCTATACTACAACGCATAATTGTTTTTAAGCTTGATGTTTTTTTGCCTCTACTTTACCCAACTATAGCACGGTAATGGTGAGTTATGATCTCATAAAACAATTTTTAAACTTGAATAGAATTTCACGGATTTCAATTACCAAATCTAAAAAATAATGTTCATAAATTTTAAATAAATGAGTTTTTATAGCTGGATGTATTATATCGGTTTTAACTCTTTTGACAGAGATATCCAAAGATTATCTGGTAAAAAAATCTTATCTATATGATTTTCACTTTAATATCTTTTCAAGTGCTTTGTATAGTTCTTTCGTGACATCCTCAAGCTTGCCCTCCCCTCTCATACTAGCGGCGCCAGCGTGACCACCGCCTGCCCCCTTAAACCGCTTTCCAAGAATTTCCATGAGCTCGCCCAAGTGGAGCCCCTTCACCTTGACCTGCTCCTGACGAGCCCGTCCGCTAATCCTGAATCCGCCTTTCTCCTCTGACCCCACAAATGCTACATCGGCACCTATTCTCACCAGCAACCCCGCAGCATCGCCCTCAAAAGAGCCTAGCTCCGAAAATACCACCAGATTCCCGTGTATCCTCCTCAACTTAGAGCGCCCAGCAGCTTTTAGCATCGCCACCCGCTTTGAGAGGTCATCGGGCGGCGCAAGGGCTTCCATTACCCGCTCGTAGTCAGCCCCAGCCTTGAGCAGCGCATCGACCGCCCCGAAGGTCACAGGCTTAGCTAGTCTGAAATGCCCAGTGTCGCTCACTATGCCCGCAAGCAGGAGCGATGCCTGTTCCGGCGTGAGGTTCACCCCTAACTCCTTTGTCAGCTCAAAGATGAGTTCGGCTTCTGAAGCAAAGTCTTCCCGGACGAAGTGCAGGCTTGCGACCTGCCTAGTTTCTTCGACAGGTTTGTGATGATCTATAACGGCGAGCCTTGGTGCGGCCTCACTCACCTTTTCACCAAACTTCCCCAGATGTTGAAAGCTTGATGTGTCTACCAAGACCACGAGGTCAACGTCGAGAGAAGGGTTCACCTCGATTTCCCTGCCAAAAACTTTCAAAAGTCCCCGTGCTATAGTTGCTACGTCATCAGCGGCGCCCGCCCTGGCATTTGCGCCGAGCTGCGACAAAACCTCCGACAACACCACGACGCTGGCCACCGCATCCGGATCCGAATTCTGATGGCTGAGGACCAAGATTCTCTGCCCTTCCTTGGCAGCCCTCGCCAAAAAGTCGGCCGCCTCCTTCATCTAGCCCGACCTAGCTGGCCGCACCTTCGCCTGGTTGCTGGCCCTTCAGAGATTCGTCTATCTTTTCCCGCATCTCCTTCAGGCGCTGTACGGCCCTTTCGCCCTGCCGTTCCAAGGTCTTCACCCGAAGGTCGAGCGTCTCCTTCTGCTCAGACAGGCCCTTCTGCAGCTCCTTCTTGTCAGTCTTTATCAGGATTGTCCCGACGCTCTTATACACAACGGCATCATCGACTAACTTGCTGAGTTCCTCGAGAGCGCGCTCGGTCTCGCGCAGTAGGACCTCCATTTGCTGCCGCTGCGACAGCAATACCTGCGCTTGCTGCTGTGCCTGCTGGAACTGGGCCAGCTGGTGCCGCATTTGAGGCGACATTTTTTCCATCTATTCACTCCCTGTCTCTAGCATGTCCCGCGCGACGATTGCCCACCTTATGAACGAGTTGAGCGCCGCACGCAGGGCCGCTGTGTCTTCAGCATCTACCCGCAGAATTAAAGCGTTTTCCCTAAGCGCGATTTTCGCTTTGGTGCGCGTGGAGGCAGGAAGGGACTCCTCTGGCAAGAGAGCCTGACGAACAGTTTCCGCCTCGCGCGCGTTACGGAACTCAAACTTAATGGTTGCGCTAGCCGCCTCGGCCTTAGCCATCCACATCACCCCTCATACAATCGACCAAAACTCTTTACCTTAACCACCGGTCCCGCCGACCGAGAGTTTGGCATTATCAAAAACTTAAGCTTGATTCCGTCATCCGAGGTTAACATGATAACTCCCCCTGAAGAAGGGAGTTCGTCCAACCTCTCTATGCCCATCAACTTTCCAAACCACTCCGCAAACTCAATGGCCCTGTCGTCCTCGGCGTATAAATTTGTGGACACGATCTTATCGCGCGCCTTTTTTTCGCTCCCAAGATCGACTCCTTCCAGGTCAACCTTCGCGTTCGCCCACCGCCACCCTTCCCCCACCTCCAAAAAGCGTAACTCACGCGGCTCGCCGGAGATTTCGCCAACCAACATTACTCGATCGTGCCCCAGCTCCCTCGCGATCGAAGCCAACCGCTCGATGGTCTTGCCCCCACGCGGAACGTACTTTGAATTAGAGATGAAACGAGAAAATTCCCTGCAAAGAATTCTCGTCGTGTGACCCGGGCGCCTTGACGTGGTTATGAACATGTCCTCCCCTACTGACATGGGGCTGGGCTGAAATAGTCTTAACTCATCTCGCCTTTAACTTGCGGACAACTTCCGGACGTGGTTTGTAAAGCACGCGAGCGCCGCAGTGTGGGCACCGCGCACGGTTTTCTGGAAGCTTTTCGATCAACCTGCCACACTCTACGCACCTGTACATCATTCATCCCCCTTCACGCGGCCTTACTAGGCTGAGCTGCTAGCGCCGATGGAGTGTAGGCCGCCCCGGCGAACTTGGCTCCGCATCGCCTGCACTGCCATATGGACGAGCCAGAGCGCCTGACCCTAACTGCACCACAGTTAGGGCATCTGTAGCCCTGCCTGAGCTTTCGCTCCACCTCGGCCACAAGTTTTCTGACCTTAGTCCCATAGCGAGGCCCGAGCCCGCCCGCGGAGCCTATCTTCTTGGTTTTTGGCATGATCTCACCCCAATCGAGCCCTTAGCTCGGAAGCCTTTTCCCGGGCTATATCGTAAGCCTGCTCAAGTTCCTCTCGAGTGAAGTACCCAATGCCGCCCTTCTGCATCGCGCGTATGTTGCCATCGCCGTCTGTGGTTATTGTCAACCTGGTATCCATCACGCGCTCCTCGTCCAGACAGGGGTCCACTATCAGCTTTTCGTCGATCTTAGCCACGGTCACCGCTACAGGGCGATTCATAACCGGGAAGCCCTGAAGCTTCCAATCCTCAACCTCCGGCGGCTTTACGTTCAGGAGAGCCGCAACCGCCGCCAGCGCAGACGCGTCGATGAGGCCGCCATCGTGGTCGAGTACGTCTATGTCAATAAAGACAGCCCAAACCTTTTCACCGGGAGTTATTCCGAGTTTCTCCAGATCTATTATTTCAGATTCTCGAACACCCCTGTCAACGACGCGAGCCAGTTCGACCGACTCCTCGCGAGGCGGCCCGGGCTCAAACGTGGGCGATGCCATGGGCAGAAGCTCGGCGTTGACGATGAGCACGCCGCTTTCCGGCGTGTCCGGAAATGGTACAGCTGTCTGAAGCTTAACCCCAACCATAACCTGCGTCTTTCCCAGCTTCACCTTAGCCGAGCCGTTCGCGGTCTTGATTGGGCCCAACTCTATTGTAACATCCCTTAATTGGTTTAGCTCTCGGCCGTCTGCCCGTTTGCCCTGCCTCACCAGATCAACTATAAAGTCCCGCTTGACGGTTGAAATTATGTCGTCCATTTTCACTCCTCCTTCCTAATCGCATACTTATCCTTAAGCGCTTGCCTCTGCGCCTCATAAATCTTTTCGCATCCTCGAAATGCCAAATCTATGGCCTGCCCGAACTCCTCTCTGGTGAAGTGGCCGTCCATCTGCAACAGGGTTATCACCTTCTTCCTAGGTATTATCGCGACGGGCATGTCAGTAGTTCCCAGTTGGTCCTCCTCCTTCGTCAGATCGAGCACTATAGTGCCATCCACCTTTCCCGCGGCCACCGATGTCACCATATCCTTCATGGGTATCCCTGCATCCGCCAATGCCACAGCCGCTGCATTTATGCCGGCAGTTCTGGTCCCGGCGTCGGCCTGTAGGATCTCAATAAAAACGTCGACCACCGACTTCGGATAGAGCTCCAAGAATAGCACTGGCTCAAGCGCCTGCCTAGTAACCTTTGATATCTCCATCGACCGCCTGTCCGGCCCTGGCCTTTTACGATCATCTACCGAAAACGGAGCCATGCTGTACCTGCACCGCAGTACCGCAGTATCCGATTTCTGATCGTGCCTGGGATGCATTTCCCTGGGCCCGTAAACCGCCGCGAAAACCTTGTTGTTGCCCAGCTCCATGTAAGCTGAACCATCGGCCCGTTCAAGCACTCCGGCCATTATCTTCAGCGGCCTGAGCTCATCCGGGGCGCGGCCATCTAGCCTCTTCCCATCCACTATAAGTTTTTCCGGTTTTTCCATTCAATTACCTCCTGATTTTTCTTTTTCAAGCATGACGCGCACCCTGTCGGTCAATCCCGAAGTGTGCGCTTCCCGCTCGATCGTGAGTATTGCATCAACCACCGCGTTCACCATTCGCTGGTCTTTCCCATAAATCATTATCCTTCCATTCTGGCCGACCACCAGCCTGCAACCAGTGGTCTCCTGGATCGTCCTCAACATCGAACCCTTTCTCCCCAAGACCCTTGGTATTTTGGCTGACGAGATTTCCACCAGCTTTCCGTCCTTGACCCTGCCCATCCACCTCTCACTAGTCTCAAGTAGCACCCGCATGTTCTCGTCAACATCCTTCACCGCGGCCACAACTACGTCGCCTATTCCCAAGTATTGACTTATGTCCTCGTTATCCAGGTCTACCTTCCTGTGTACCAGCTCAGAGACGAAGAGGTTTCCCGTGTATGGTGAGTTCAGGTCCAATATCCAGCCCGAGCGGTGGGTATCTATCGCCACGCCTACGACTATGTCTCCCTCGTGAGGGATGTAACGGCCCTGCAGTGGGATCACGCCGACTCGGTCGCCCCTTATGTCCACGAGGCCAACCACTGCGGAGTAAATCCGACCGCTCTCCCGAAACACGCCTTCGCCCTGTCTGTGTTCACCCTCGGCGATCAGCTGTCCCGGGATGACCAGTTCCCTCTTTTGAACGTGAATCATGACAACACCTTCGTCTGTGCCTCTCCCTTCGTGAGCTCGTTCACCCTGTCGAAAAACTCCCCCTGCACCCCAGCTGGGATCTCGATGACCGCCACCCAAGAACCATCCTTCATCCACTGCTCCTGCTTAAGCGCGCCGAACTCCCGCAAGACCCTCTGCGCCTTGCCGGCGAAGCTAGCGGGGATCTTGACCCCGATCCTCTTCATCTCGAACTTTAGCGGTATGATAGGCAGGAGGACCTTCACTATTTTCGGCAGCTGCTCCTCGGCGCTCTTGAACTCCTCCACCTGGACCCTCGCCTCGTTTATCGCGGATTCTATCCTTGATGGTGGATGGGGCAAACCCGTCTGGGGGTTTACGGCCCGCCTGGACAACATCGAGACGATCTGTTTGAACCTCTGTTCCCGGGATCTCTTCCGCTGCTCGGTTGTTACCTGGACCTCACCCCTTCGAATTATCTGCTCGGCCACCTTCATGACCTCGAGCGTACCGAATGCCTTCTTAATCATCTCCTCGGAGGCCTCGTCGCCCTTCCTAGAGTCCTTGAATATCTTGTCTATGGCCAAAACGTTTTGTATTTCCACCTTTCCACCTGTTCTAAGCGTTAACGCTAACTCTGGATCAACTAGCACCTCAAATGTCGTGTTGTGACTCGACAACCTAGCAACTACTGCATCCTCAAGCTTTACCATTGCCCGCTACTCCTTCGCGGGCTTGGCTGGGGGCTTGGGTTCGAGGCGCTTTATGTACTTGGAGACTTCGCCATCGCTAAGCTTTTCGAAGCGACCCGCCTTGACGGATATGATGGCCATTTCCACACTCTCCTCGCTGAACTCGCCATCCACAACCATACGTAGGGTCTTTAGGGCGAGAAGGATCGCCTCATCGAGCGACAGTTTCTCATCGTACTCGCGTTCCAAGAACTCCGTGACGGTCTGGGCCCCACCACCTATCGCCTGGCACTTGTAAGCCGCCATAACTCCACTCGGGTCAGTCTCAAATAGGTGGGAACTTTTGTCGTCGACGCCAGCTATCAACAGCCTGGCGCCGAATGGCCTAACTCCACCGTGCTGTGTATAGAGTTGCTTGATGTCCCCAATGCGTTTGGCGAGAGCTTGCACGCTGATTGGCTCGTCGTAGCGTAAACGGTTCATCTGAGCCTCTATGCGTGCATGATCAATCAGAACGCGGGCATCTGCAATCAATCCAGAAGCTGCAGCTCCGATATGCTCGTCCACCTGGAAAATTTTCTCTATAGAAGTTTCCTCCACTAGTTTGCTCCGAACTCTCTTTTCCGCAGCCAAAACCACGCCTTCGTTTACCTTGATGCCCAATGCCGTCAGGCCCCGCTTGACCGCCTCCTGGGCGTATTGAACCTGGAAGAGCTTACCATCTGGGCTGAAGACGGTTATCGCCCTATCGTAGCCCGCTCCGGGCGGGACAAATGCCATTCATACCACCTATCACAAACCGATTATCGCGATTCAATAACCGTAAGGCACAATCGTATAAAAACATTTGCTAGCTAAGGCTAAAAACCGACTTTGACCGCCTCTAAGACCTCGCTGTTATACACTTATCTCAATAAACGCCCCTTTTTACAGCTTGGTTACTGAACGTATTGATATTTAATTAGAAGATTTATTGCGAGCTATTTGGGGCTGTATTCAAGAGAAACTTTGTTTCAGAAAATGAAAGCTGAT
>CAYUMT010000088.1:0-6865 GCA_964446015.1 Hadarchaeota archaeon (SeqCode) | reverse complement strand
GAATGACGGATGGAATGTCCCCAGTGCAAAGGCAAGAAACTAGTTCACGATTACGTGCGGGGCGAACTGATCTGCGCCAGCTGCGGCCTTGTCCTGGAGGATCGCACCCTGGATCAGGGCCCCGACTGGTATGCGGCCGAGGCGGACAAGAAGAGGCACACCGGGCCGCCGGTCTCGGAGTCGGTGCACGACCGCGGGATAAGCTCCCGGGTGGGCTGGAGGAACCGCGACGCGCTCGGACGTGCGCTCACCCCCGAACACGCGGCCAAGTTCGGGCGCCTCAGACGGTGGGACCGGAGGGCCCACGCCACGAACTCCGAGAGGACGCTGACGCGCGCCTTCCAGGAGCAGGCCCGGGTATGCCACAGCTTGGGACTGCCGAAGCTGGTGCGGGAGGAGGCCGCCCTCGTGTTCCGCAGGGCCGCGAAGGAGCGATTGCTCCGCAGCCGCTCGATAGAGACCATGGCGGCCGCGGCGATTTACTTCGTCTGCAAGAAGCTCGGGCTGCGGAGGGACCTGAGCGAACTCGCGCGGGAGGGCGGGGTCGGCCTCCGCGACCTCAGGCGGGCGTACATTTTGCTCTGCAAGAAATTTTGCGCGAGCCTCAGCCCGATCGAGACCATGTACTACGTGAACGATGCCGTGGAGAGGCTCGGGTTGGAGAGGATCCGCCCCGGCGTGCTCGAATTGCTGGAGCGCAGGGGGACGGTGTCGGCAAAGGAGGCGCAGAAGGCGGTCGCAGCGGCCATCTACAGGGCCTGCCGCCAGAACGGGGTGGAGGCGACCCAAGCGAGGATCGCGAAGGTCGTGGGGCTCTCGCGGATTTCCATCTCGAAGTTCGTAAGGAGGGCAGCCTGCGAAGGTTTCAATGTCAATGCCCGGAAAAACGAAGCCTGAATGGAACTATCAAAACATTCAAAAAAGAAAATTGAGAAAGTGGATTGATACGGGAAAAGAGCTTTAAGCCCACTGTTTGAGCCTGCCAGAACACATTGCCTACAGATTGAGCGAGAATTGGTGATTAAAAATTCATTCAAGTTCTAAATAACGGTAAAACTATGGGCTTGATGAAAGGCAAAATTATACCCACTTACTGCATACTTTTTTGAAATGGCAATGCTTACAAATTTCGTCATCTGGTGTAACTTTAAAATCATCTACATGTGCCGTATTATTTTCCTCGTCTGCCAAAATATTTTTCATGGAGGAAATACTCTTCGTCATATAGTCTTTTACATCAAAAATCAACTCGGGATTTATATTGAATTCATCAAGGGTATTCAAAAAAACATTATATCTCTTGCATAGAATATTTTCTGGCAAGTATCCGAATTTTTCTGAACAATATAGGCCGTAACACGCTAGCTGTACATCCATGTCTACTTGTCTAACCTTTCCTGTTTTCCAGTCGAATATCAACAGATTATTTCCCTCTTTCAATGCCAAATCCAGTTTCACCCAAATTGTTGTTCCCTCAAAATCGAAGGTACCAAAGTCTTCAATCATTAGATAATTAGACGGGTTGATCGATTGAAGGTATTGAAAGACATCGGAATTAAAAAAATTTGTGACACATTCCTCCGCATTGTCGGAGATTTCATCCCATTCTCCCTTTGAGACAGGGACCCCATATTCGTGTTCAAACAATCCTAGAATCTTTTTTGGGCGCTTTTTATAAAGGCCGTTCAGTGAATCGTTAAACTCCAATTCTATTCTTTGGTGCAAACGAGCAAGGTGAGTATATAAATCGGGTTTTAGACCGTTTCGTACTTCTTTAATAATTTGTTTTATTGAACCGTGTACAATCTCGCCAAGCCACGTATAACGGTTTTTTAAATTTTTGAGGACATATAACTGTTTAACTTGTTCATCAGCGAAAAAATCCCAACCTCCCCAATATCCATAATAAGTGTAATAATACTCCCTATGGCACTCATTAAAGACACTATCCCGTGACTTAGACCAGGAAAACCTATTTTTAAATTCTGCATCAGCCATATTTCACAACCATTATTAATTATCCTTAGGTAATCATATTATTAACAATTTGCTCTTTGGAAAATTGGCCCATTATTGCCAATAAAGAATTGATTGGACGTTGAATTTTTTGTGAGGAACAGGAAAGTTAATGAAGATTTTGAAACAAGCATAATTTGAAATTACTGGATGGGAAAACACTTTTTAAACATGCACCCGAATTCTCTAACAGGGGGCACAACAAATCCTTACTTGGCACAAGGTTTAAAACCTAAAAAATATGGTAAATGTTGGGATAAAATTGACTAAAAAATGGTTTCTATTGAAAGATTGCGAGCAAAACATGCAAATAGCGACGATTTGTGCCGATGCCCTTAACGCCATAGATCAATTATATAAAGAAGACCCGAGGTGGGGCAAAGAAAGAATTGAACAAAGCATTCGCGGATGTGAAAATTTTTTAAGTGACCTTGCAAATGCTATCAGAAGTTCTTCAGTTTCGCCAGTGTTCCACGAATTGAAGTTCCATTCGACCAACGATCCGTTTTTGTATGGGCTTACAGAGGAAATTGCAAAGGAAGCAAAGTTACGACCTACCGAATTGATTCCAAAAATAGAAGAAATTCAAAAGAATCTAGAAGAAAAACGTGTTTCTGATGATTCTCGGGAATTCTTACATGTCGTAATGCGCATTACGCGAGAGGACGCTCTGAGAGAATGCCGCGAAGTAGCAGCACCAGTTCCTTAGCACTTGCAGGAGAAAATCATCTCCGCGAGAAAATTAAATATTACGGCAACATGGCTGAACACTTACCTGTCCCTATTTCTAATCATGTCACGGAGATAGTCGGTAAATCAAATGAATATTTAGCAGATGCAAAAGAGGCTCCAGATTTAGAAGTACAGAGAACTTATAGGTACAAGTGTTACAATTATCTTCTATCTTTAGGCATACAAATACAAACATACTCTACGGTAGAAAAGTCGCAGGAAGACCAGAGATGGAAATTATTGAACCTTGTCGTTTCCAATGTTTCCCACTATTTTGAGTTGAAAGCGGAACCCCTTGTGTATTTCGGAGGAACATATGAAGTCACTGGGTCTAACATTTATGAAAAATATCATGAATTTTCCAGACCATCTCCTTTTTACCAAATAAGTGCGGATATTTCTGATCCGTTCGCCTTAATATCTTTAGTAGCACACGAAGTTGGCCACTGCAAGATAAGTGAAATAGGGGGCATAGAAGTCGGAGGGGATTTGAAAAGGAAGTTGGATGCAGCGGCATTAGAGCAATGTGTGTGCGACGCTTTTGCCATTCAGATGTATGGACCTGCATTTGTTCTACCTTTCGTGATATATAACGAAGGTTTGATTGGGGTAAACTGGGAAATAAACTTTAGAACACGTTTAATGATGGACATGTTGGAGGATTTCGATCTTCAGAATATTGCCGAAGCAATTCATCGCTTTATTGGCAAAGATTTATGCGACCAGACAAAAAGGACAAGTTTTGTTCAACCCAAAGCAATAATCAATTTTGTTCAAGATCATGTTCGAACTAACGGCGACCTGACCGATAAAAATCTTTTAAATTGGGCGGGCGAAATATACAAAATACCAGCCGGCCGGACGGATATACTGTTCAATGCTGCATGGACTAAGTTCCTCTTCGACCAGATGAGTTTAAACGAAATTTCCGATATTGAAATTGGGATTTTAAAAAGGCAGGTCGATGCCGCTAATTCCATCAGCTAGTAAGGAAGCTTGCTTGTGGGCTAGTCTTAAGGGTGCAGATTCAGCGTAGCTGTGCTTTGGGGACCCCCAATTCAAATACGAGAGGGAGAAAATATCTTGAGCAACCTTGACAAAATCAATATCTCCGCCAATAGGGGTTATCCTAAGTAGCCGTGGTTGTGGAGTACCATGCTCGTATTCATCAGCACCAGCGCTACATAACAGAATGGATTCTTTATCAATTCTCAGATAGTCTCCAGAAAGCGGTTTGGATATTTCACCATTGAGTTGCCTGTATAATCTATGGGGAATGTTCTTCTTTACCCAAATAACTGCAGAATTTTTGATTTCGGTGCGTTCAATCACTTGTTTGAACATATCTGATTCAGTTGGGTTTACATCCCCATCTCTTAGTAAGATAAATGATTTGGGAGTCCCTCCTGAAAGAATATTCGATAGAATTCTTTCTATTGCTGAACGTTCTAACTTTTCTCCAGTTGCGATTTCAGATGGGGATATTTCCATTACCCCCCTGTTGTTACATATAGTGCAAGCCCAGTATTGTGCGAGTTTTCTGCCAACATCCACTGCAGCATAGTAACTGTAATTTAATTGGCTGTTCTCATGGAGGATCCATGGAATGCCTCCAGCTTTAGAAAATAGCCCAGCGCAAAGCCCGTCGAGCATACCGCGATAATCTTTTTCAACAACATCAGAGGCGGTATGAAGCCTGACACATTGGAGTGGCACATTGAACTCGCTACATATTCTTTTTAGCATCATTCGTTGTTCTGAGTTTGCGATGAGGCCTAGACAAGCTTCCCTAATACCCGGGTGTCCCCTTCTGAAGTGCTCCCTTATAGCATTCTCAGATTTTTCCAAAAGGAGTGGAACCGGAGGAATATTCAACCAACCCAAATTTTCTTTGCAGAAGTCCCTGAACTTCAACCAAAAGGGCTCCCATATTTCGTCGTCTACTGTATACATTAATATTTGGTCAATGTTAGGTGATCGATATGCACCACTCATTTTTAACGCATAGGGAATTGATTCAGGTTTTATTGGGGATTCACCTTCTTTTACTAATAGATTTGGTTTAGGAAAACGATTTGTATCCGCAGAAGTCGTGAGAGAACCATTGAATTTTATTATGCTTCTAGTTAAATCTATGTACTGAAAATGCCGTAATTCTTCCTGCATCAAATCCCAGCGTCTACGGGCGGGATAATCCAAGTCCCGCTCTCTGCCTTTCCCCTTTACATCGAGCAAGTGTGTCATTTCGTTAAGAATGTTCCTTGGAATTTCGTTATTATTCGCATGTCGATGAAGCATCTGGGGGGCATATGTGTATGTGTCAGATCGAACGCCTGGCTGGTTAGGGTCAATGTGCTGGACACGTTTATTCCAACCGTATGTCCCTCGTAAATAACCAACTAATGACCCTTTAAATCCAATTTTGGGATCCTCGAAGGTTATTTCAGAGATAGGTCTCGGGTCGATACCATCAATAGGAATGCTTTTCCATCTTAAAATGTTAAAAAAGTAAATTCCTTTAAACTCTCTCCCTAAACTTCTATATCTCTCCTTTTCTGTTTCCATCTCTTTAGTAAACCTATTAAGAGTTCTGTCCCTCCCATAAATCTCGTCGAGAAACGTTTCAGAGTGAACATAGTGAGTTGCAGTGTCCAAAGCAAGAACTAATCTTCCATCAGATAAAAAATAGTAAGAGAAGAATGGTCCTCGAAACAAATTAAAATTAGAACGTGGTATATATTCCCAGCCCTTGGGAAACATCCTGTGCAACCCATATATCCAATACCCTTCGTTACCAAGCCTTTTTCGTTGAGTTTTGTATAAAAGTTCAATAAAAGCCCTTTTCGCGGCAGGGGTGGGAGGCAGGTCGCGCCTACCATCGTAGATTGCTACCATATCATCTATTTTATACTCATTCTGTTTTGGCTTGTCGTCAAGAAATCCAATGGAAAAATTTTCCTCACCAGAAGGAGTGTAACTCGCAAAAGGGAAAGTTTCTGAGTATCCAATCCGCCAAACAGCTTTACCTAGCAGTCTGCGTCTTTGGGCCTCTGGGAGTCTAGGAGGGATTCCTTCGACCCTAAAAAAGTCAACATCAGAAATTGGATGGTCAAACATAAAATTGCTTGATAAGATGTTTGATGTGATGTTTGCCCTTTTATTCAATTTATCCACCAATTGCTAATTGAACTTATTTGCTAAAAACCTTTTAATACCATTCTGATTGTACAAGGAAGAAACACATTTTGATCAGTTCATCCGCACGTCTTTGGCGAAGATTTTATTGATTTTCTGCAAGAATCCTAGGACCTTTATAATCTTTCCCTTCGTTAATTAGAAATATGGACTGGCTTTCAAAGGAAGTGCGCTCTAACATAATGTCCGCTATACGAGTAAAAATACCAAACCAGAACTGGTTTTGAGAAAGCTTTTGTTTGGTAGGCCTCAATCGTTCGGCGTGTTTTCCCATTTAAACCGCGCTCAGCTCAAAGAAGCGATATCATGCCGCGCATCGTGGCGACGACTTCATTCGAGGATTTAGGCTACCTGAACCTGCCGATATTCGACTTCAAGTTCGTGAGGTTCACCCCCAGGCAGCTCATCATTCTGACCATATTCACGGTCCTCTCCTACTCGGTGTTCTCGTCCGTCATGCCCCTCTTTTTTTCCGGGATCATGGAGAGGCTGTTCGGAGCGGTGGCCGTCTTCGTGATCGGCGCCGCCCTGTTCGTGCGCAGGGGCCGCGTGTTCGCGCCGGAATGGTACCTGCTGTACTTCATCAGAAAATCGTTTGGTCCTCAGAGGCTGAAAAGGACGAACAGGACAAAACGCAGGAAGGGAGCAGAGGTAGCGGAGATCGAGGCCAGGCCGATGGTAGTCCCGCTCGGCGAGCCCACCCGCATCGCCGGTGTCCTTTTCGACCCCTCAACTGGGAAGCGCCTCTCGAAGACCGTGTACGAGGTCGAAGCCGACGGCAAACCCTACCACTCCGGCGTCACCGACCGGGACGGCGCGTATTCGATTCTCTTCACCCCTCCCTGCGCCGGGGCCTTTGCAGTCGCCATCAGGCCAAGGGGGCACAGCAGGAATGCGGAGGAGATCAGGGTCGAGGTGGGAA
>CAYUMT010000087.1:1956-6881 GCA_964446015.1 Hadarchaeota archaeon (SeqCode) | reverse complement strand
CCCCATCGTCTCGCCGCTCTGCTCCAGCCGGTATGATGGTGAGAGCTCGAATATCCTGACTGGCATCTGCTTGTAGGTCATCAGGGTGTTCTTCATCATCTTGAATAGCCCAAAGTCCCCCGCAAACCTTAGGAGAAGGGTTCTATTGGGGAGCTTAATCTTGTAGTCCTTCTGGAAAAATTTCGATGCCTGTTCCGCGATGTCAGGTTCATCGGCGCGGTAGAGCACCGGAGTTTCAATCCTGCTGGCACCGAGACGGTCGGCAAGTTGTACAGCGAAGTCCTCAAGTAGCCCCTTGATCAATGCTCCGTTCGGATAAAAGCGAAAATGTCCTGTGTCGCTAGCTGGCTCATAATCTACAAGCTCCAATCGGCGCATGAGATTGATGTGGGCTGGCTCTTTACCCGGCCTTTGCCCCAGCTCTTCGCTCAATATGAGTTGCCGAAGCGCTGGGTTATTCGCCAGCGGTTCACAACTGTCGATTTTGGACAAGTCCAGCGCATGTTCTTTTCTGTCCGTAGTGAGTATGATTCGCCTGCTGGGAGCACCTTCTTGGACCTTTACCTCGGCTTCAGCTGCCTCGGCGGTTATCGTTCGGGATAATTCGGAAAGGGGATGTCCCTTACAACTTATGGTGAAGGCCTTGTACCACCCGAATGGCAAACGGTGCGTCTCGATGCCTAGCCCCGTCAGTTCCTTTGCCGTGGCGTCGAGCAGCTCAACTGCTGTCTTTGACGAGGCTAGCGACTGGCTAAGGTGAGCGTAGGGATAAATTGCGACACGTTTGGCCTCGACCTTTCTCGCCACTTCAGAGATTCCATTGGCGGCGTTACTCGCTATAGCTGCGATATTTCCCTCGTCCTCTTCCTCAGCGGTCGTAAATACTACGAGCACCTCCTCGAGACGTCCTGAGCGCATGTTCGGTGGTACATCCTCTGCTACGCGGGTGGGTTGTTTTAACTCAAATTCCAGGAAGTTCGCGTGGATCAGCAGGATTCGCAATCGAGCACCGCCCGAACTTGAGCACGTAAACTTAATAGTTTATCGCTGGCAGCATTAGACAAGCCCTCGATTTTTTCAAATTTACATCGACATAGGGTCTTCAACTTTTAATGTCCACTGGGAAAAACAGGTTTAAGACGATTGTTTAGAGAGGTTTATACGTATGAAGAGATTTTGCTACAAATGCGGTGCCTTGGAGGACGATGCGGGTCCCCTGATAGAGGGCCTGTGTCAGCGATGTTTTTCGGAGGCACCATTGTTGCAGGTACCAAATAAAGTGGAGGTTATCATCTGCAAAAGGTGCGAAGCGTATGGGATTGGCAAGAAGTGGCACGCCTCCGCATCCACGGACAAAGTTGCCAGCGCAGTTAGGGAAACGATTTTTGACAGTTTGCGAATCTTACGACTTACCGAGTCTGGCACAAAGCCGCTCAGGCTGTCTGAGGTAGGAGATGTTAGGGTCAGCGTTGATCCAGACTTGGAAAATAGCTCGGCTAGCGTCCGGGCCGTTGGCAGAGTCCACCCTCTTCAGATACGGCCGAAGCTGGATGAAATCTCAGTTAGCTTTACCATTAAATACAGCACATGTGAGGCATGTGGCCTGAAACGTGCGCGGCATCACGATGCAATATTGCAGGTGCGCGGCAAGCTATCCAAGGATGAATCCTCTAGGGTGAGAAAAGCCCTAGAATCCATTGCCACAGAGGCAAGCGCGCGTGAGCCCAAGGACTTTATAGCAGACGTAAAGGTTCAGAGGTGGGGATTGGACATGTACCTGAGTTCGCTGAGCTTGGCTAGGAAGATGGCCTCTTTGTTGAGGGACGAGTTCGGAGCTGATATAAGTGAAAGCGCAAAGTTGATAGGCCAAACCCAGGACTGCCGAAAGAAATACCGCGTTTCCATCCTAGCGAGAATAGGAAAAAAGGGTCAATTTTAAAATATAGAGATAATAGCTTTATGGAGGATGCGAATGGTTGAGCTCACAGGTTCTAAGGCGCTTTTAGAGGCCCTGAAAGCAGAAGGCGTGAGGGACATATTTGGAATACCGGGTGGCGCTTCCATACCCATTTACGACGCCCTTTACGATGAAAGGGATATCCGCCACATACTCACCAGACATGAGCAAGGCGCGGCGCATGCGGCCGATGGTTATGCTCGTGTTACGGGCAGACCAGGGATTTGTTTTACAACTTCCGGGCCAGGAGCAACGAACCTCACAACGGGCATTTTGAACGCTTACATGGATAGTTCCCCCGTGGTAGCGGTTTCTGGACAAATGTCCACCACTTCCTTAGGGATGGACGCCTTTCAAGAGGCCGACATGCTGAGCATAATGTTGCCGATAACCAAGCATAACTTCATAGTGCACCGAATCGAGGAACTGCCGAGCGTGGTCAGGCTTGCTTTTAAGGTTGCGAGTAACGGGAGACCGGGACCTGTGCACATAGACCTACCCAAAGATGTTCAAGTTTCCAAAGCCGATTTGAAAATTCCGGCCAAGATAAAGTACGATAAGGTAACTAAAATGGACCCAGGATCTGCCGAGGTCAGCAAAGCTGTACAAATGCTCGCAAACGCCGAGCAGCCCGTGATATACGCCGGTGGAGGGGTGATTTGGTCCGGTGCTTCCCCAGAGCTGGTTCAACTCGCCGAGCTTCTGGGTGCCCCAGTTACAACTTCTTTGATGGGCAAGGGATCTATACCGGAGGACCACCCGCTCTCAATCGGCATGCTCGGCATGCACGGCCGCATGGTCGCTAACATCGCAGTGACCGAGTGTGACGTTTTACTCGGGGTGGGTGTCAGGTTCAGCGATCGCGCTACTGGAGACCTTCGCTATTTCGCGCCGAAGGCCAAGATTATACACATAGACTTGGACCCCGTGGAAATAGGTAAAATTGTAAGGGTGGATCTGCCAATTATTGGAGACGCAAAGCGATCGCTATCAGCCATAATCAATGGGCTCAAGGCGCACGTCCATCGCGGACGAATAAGCGTCTGGAATAAGAGAATAAATAAGCTAAAAGTGGAGTTGGAGCCTAGGATGGATTACGACGATGTGCCGATAAAGCCACAACGAGCGATAAAGGAGATAATGAGCGTTCTTGGGGATGACGCGATAATAGCCACTGAGGTCGGCCAATGCCAGATGTGGGCGGCACACTTCTGCAAAATCAAGAAACCCAGGCACTTCATTTCCTCCGGCGGGTTAGGCACCATGGGATTCGGTTTTCCCGCTTCCATTGGGGCAAAGGTTGCACGGCCGGAATGCGACGTGGTCAACATTGCGGGTGACGGCAGTTTCTTGATGAACTCACAGGAGCTTGCAACGGCCGTGGAAAATAAAATAAACGTGGTATCCTGCATTTTCAACAATCGTTATTTAGGTATGGTGAAGCAGTGGCAGGACCTTTTCTTCCAGAAGAGGAGGTCGGCGGTCAACTTGGGAGCGACTCCAGATTTCCTGAAACTCGCGCAGGCGTATGGCGCATGGGGCGACCGCGCAACCAGGCCTAGCGAGATAGCCCCTAAGTTAAAGGAGGCTCTAGAATCAGGGAAACCAGCGGTCTTGGACATCCCAATAGACCCTGACGAACACGCGTTACCCATGGTACCGTCTGGCGGCAGGCTGGACGCACCAATACTCACATAGGTGTGAAAATGAAGACGCGAATATTTTCCGTACTCTGTCAAAATGTTCCGGGCGTCATGATGAGGGTGTCCAGGGATTTCACTCGACGCCAGATCAACCTTGATTCCGTTACTGTGGGGATTGAACCAAGTGGACTTGCGCGGATGATATTGTTATTCAAGGCAGAAGACCACATGGCGGAGTTCATGCGCAAAGTGCTCACGCGATCCGAACCCATAGTCGATGTGGAAGTTATCGATCCCGAACACAGCATAGTTCGGGAGGTTACGCTGCTCAAGACCAAGAAGCTCGAGAATAAGCAGCTCCTGAAGGTGTTGCAGCAGATAGAGCGGGCTGGAGGAAGGATTCTAGAGTCGAAGGGGGGGGTACTTATAGCGGAGCTCAGCGGGGAGCACGATGAGATAGAGAGGGTGCTCACCGAATTGAGTTCAGAGATAAAGGAAGTGGCCCGCTCGGGTCAAGTTCTTATATCTCGGGAAATAACTTGATGAGGTGATTGTATGGCAAAGATTTATTATGATAAGGACGCGGACATAGGCCCGCTCAAGGACAGAACTATAGCGATAATCGGATACGGGAATCAAGGGCAGGCGCAGGCCAACAACCTGAGGGATTCGGGTTGCAGGGTTATAATCGGGAGCATAAAGGACCAGAGCTACGAGCAGGCCGTGAAGGACGGTTTTGAGGTCTGCGACATAGCGGAGGCGGCAAAGAGGGCGGACATCATCCACATTCTTATCCCGGATGAATATCAGGCCGGTGCTTTTCGCGAGCAGATCGCTCCCCATATGAAAAAGGGCAAATCTCTCTGTTTCAGCCACGGCTTCAACATCCATTTCAAGCAGATAGTGCCGCCGAAGGATGTCGACGTTATAATGATCGCGCCAAAGTCCCCAGGGGCCATACTTCGCCGGATGTATCAACAGGGCTCTGGAGTACCAGGCCTGCTCGCTGTCGAGCAGGATGCCAGTGGCAACGCGAAGGGGATCGCGCTTGCCATGGCGAAAGGCGTTGGGCTGACGCGCATAGGGGTCGTGGAAACGACCTTCAAGGAGGAGGTCGAGACGGACCTGTTTGGGGAGCAGGTGGTGCTGTGCGGAGGAGTTTCGGAGTTGATAAAAGCTGGATTCGAGACCCTCGTTAAAGCGGGATACCAGCCAGAGATTGCGTACTTCGAGTGTTTGAACGAACTGAAGCTCATCGTGGACCTTATCTATGAGCATGGGATGGAGGGCATGTGGACCGCGGTCAGCAACACGGCCGAGTACGG
>CAYUMT010000087.1:0-1856 GCA_964446015.1 Hadarchaeota archaeon (SeqCode) | reverse complement strand
CGGACATTCTTTAGATGACAACCATCAGAAATTTATAGCCTGAGTGTTAAGCCTTCTCGGAGACGTGACCGATGAAGCTCCGAAGTCGTGAGGTCGTGGAGGGTTTGGAAAGCATACCTCGCCGAGCCCTTTTAAGGGCGGATGGCCTAACAGACGCGGAAATCGAACGCCCCTTTATCGCTATTGCGAACTCTTACAATAACATTATCCCGGGGCACCTTCACCTGCGGGACATTGGGGCCGCGGTTGCCGCGGGGATCAGGAGTGCTGGCGGTACACCATTCGAGTTCAACACAATTGGAATATGCGATGGGCTTTCCATGGGCACCCGCGGGATGTGCTATTCGTTGCCGTCTCGAGAGATAGTTGCGGACAGCGTTGAGTTGATGCTTGAGGCTCACCGCTTCGACGCCGTAGTTTGCGTTGCGAGTTGTGATAAAATTGTCCCGGGCATGTTGATGGCAATAGCGCGGGTTGATATACCGGCTATCGCAGTCACGGGCGGTCCCATGCTGCCCGGGGAGTGGCAGGGCCAGCGCATGGACTTCATAACCGCGTACGAGGCGGTTGGTGCTGTAAAATCCGGAAGGATGAGCGAATATGAGGCGAACGTGATTGAGGAGCGTTGTTGTCCTGGGTGTGGGTCATGCGCCGGGCTGTTCACGGCCAACACGATGGCCTGCCTGACGGAGGCCCTGGGGTTATCCCTACCGGGGATGGCCACCGTGCATGCCGTTGACTCGCGAAAGATCAGGTTGGCTAAGGAGAGCGGCTCCCAAGTGGTTAAGCTGTTGCGACAGGGGGTCACGGCGCGCAAGATGATGACCCGCGCTGCGTTCGAGAACGCGATAATAGTCGACATGGCAATTGGCGGTTCAACCAACACCGTACTCCACATCCCCGCGATAGCGCACGAGGCGGAGATTAAGCTCAATTTGGACACATTCGACCGGCTGAGCCGCAGAGTTCCACATCTGTGCAGCATGCGTCCGGAGGGTCCGTATACTATGATTGAGTTGGAGCTGGCCGGAGGGGTGCAGGCGGTGATGAAGCGTTTAGGCAGCCTAATCCGCGGTTCACCTTTGACGGTCAATGGTCGACGAGTCAGGGAAAACTTGAGGTTCGCCAAGCTCATGAACTCAAATGTCATCAGGCCAGTCAACAAGCCATATCATAAGGAGGGTGGGATAGCGATACTCTACGGTAATCTTGCCCCCGACGGAGCCGTCGTTAAGCATGCGGGGGTGAGGCCGCGGATGCAGCGCCACAAGGGACCGGCCAGGGTTTTCGATTGTGAGGAGGATGCCGTGAAATCGATTTTAGGTGGAAAAATTAGGCGCGGGGATATCGTCGTGATACGCTTTGAGGGCCCGAAGGGCGGACCCGGGATGCGCGAGATGCTGGCGCCAACTGCAGCAATCGCCGGGACGGGTCTAGTGGAGCACGTGGCTCTGATAACCGACGGGCGATTCTCAGGTGGCACGAGGGGGGCGGCAGTCGGCCATGTCTCTCCCGAGGCAGCCGAAGGAGGGCCCATAGCGGTGGTGAGGAATGGTGACAAAATACTAGTTGACATCGTGCGCCGGAAACTTGAGCTTTCGGTCCCCGAGGCCGAGATAAAGGAGAGGATGGAAGGTTTAAAACTCCCACCGCCTCGCGTAAAGACGGGATACTTGGCACTTTATTCGAGAGTCGTGAGTTCAGCCGCAGATGGAGCCATTCGCACTTAGCTGTCCTTTTGTCCTCGAGGTTGAGTTATTCAAAATTTTTTTCTGTTATAAACCACAGTTCATCCATTGTTGATTTAGGTTCTTTAGTAAAACTTTTGGGTTACTATATTTTCCCTCCCTTTACTC
>CAYUMT010000086.1:0-7025 GCA_964446015.1 Hadarchaeota archaeon (SeqCode) | reverse complement strand
CAAACCGGTTATAATCAAAGTCTCTATACCCATGTTGCGAAGGTACAGTTCAAGATCGGTCTGGTAGAAGGCACTGTACCTATGCTTTTCCACGATAATCTCTGAACCGAGGGGCTTGGGGTAAGCCCTCGTATATCTTCGCACCGTCACTTCCCTTGCGCAAGTTCCCTTTTTGTCCCTTCTTCGGCCACATATCGTCCATAAGCCCTTTGTCGTGACCGTAGGGACTGCGGACTTCTATTACCCATAAAACGGGTACGTGCTTCTCCCGACAAAACTTTATCAGCTTCGAGACGTTTGGGATTATTTCTTTGTAATGGGAATACCACAAAGGTGCTCCTTTGCAAAGGAAATCGCGCTGCATGTCTATGACCAACAAAGCCGAGCTCTTTGGGTTTATTTTGAACAAAGGTTTTTTCCTGTTAAATCTTTCGAGGTATCTTTCAACGCTCTTAGATAAGTCCGACTTCATAAATTCGGGGATTTTATCACCTTTTAAGACATTGACGTTTTTAACTCTGTTTGCGTCAATTTAAATAATCTAGTGGGTTTTCACCGAAATGTTTTGCATATACTTCGAGTGAAATAGGAGATTCAGCGCGCCTTACTTTTATCAGGGACGGAAGGAAACTGGAGGTCCTAGTTGAGTTGGGGGAGATCCCTTAAGCGTTCAAAGCTGTTCTTTTAAATGTTGAGACTAAAGGTAATAGGCGATACGATGGCAAACGTCTGTAATTCCTGTAATCGAGAAATAGCGCAGGGTGAGGTGGCGACCCGCTTTCCTTGTCCCAACTGCGGCGAGAATGAAATGGTCCGTTGCATGAAGTGTAAGCGCCTCAGCAACCCATACATATGTCCAAAGTGCGGTTCTAAGGGCCCTTGAGGTAATGTCGATGGCTGAGGTAGCTGTTACCGTTAGGTTAATGCCAGAGGGTTCGGAGGTGGATCTCGCGAAACTCGAGGCCGAGGTCAAGCAAAGCGTCAAAGTCCACTCCGTCTCACGTGAACCAATTGCATTTGGCTTGGAGGCCCTCAAGATAATCGCCGTGGTTGAGGACGCTGAAGGCGGTACGGACCCGCTTGAAAAGAAGCTTGCGAGCATTCAAGGGGTTGGTAACGTTCAGGTCGTCGGCGTCACTAGGCTACTTTGATTGCAATATCCCTTTAAGCGGATTTAATCAACTTTATTAGGCGTAAAAATGTTCGATAACCCGGCTGAACGTGCCACCGTGGCATCCGTAATAATAACGACTGCATTCGGGGCAGTTGAAGTCTTTTTGGCTTTAACGTTTGGCGTGGTCGCTTTCCTAGCCGCAGGGGTGGATGCTCTTTTCGATACACTGACTTCGATCCTGGTATTGGCCGGACTGCGCATATCCAAACGCCCAGCGGACCGGGGACACCCATATGGTCACTTACAAGCTGAAACCTTAGTATCGGCTTTTCTCTCCGTGGCTCTCATTATTGCCGCACTGCGAATCGAGTGGATTGCCCTTGATAACTTCTACATTCATAAACGGGCCGAAGCCGCACCATTGCTTTTCTTGGTGGCGGTTTTATCTATAGCCGTCCTTGGAGCTTTATCTAGGTATAAAATTAGGATCGGCAGGCAGACTAGGAACTCCTCCGTGGTCGCAGATGGTTTCCACACGCTTACGGACACCGTTTCGTCTGCGTCCGTTTTGGTTGGATTGGTGTTCATAAGTGTTGGCTATTATTGGGTGGACACTCTAGCTGCCATCTTCATATCCGTTATTATCCTGCGATGGGGGCTGGTAGTAGGCCTAGAAGCGCTCAATGTTTTGATGGGGGCTAGTCCTGGTGCCAACGTCGTGAATGAAATTAGGAGGATTTGCTTGACTACACCTGGAGTCGAGGGTTGTCACAAATGTCGAGCTCGCCGCGTTGGTTCTCGCATCCTAGCCGATGTCCACATATTGGTCGATCCAAAACTTAACGTTGAAAAGTCACACGAGGTCTCTAATAAGGTTGAACGACGATTAAAATCTAAGATACTGGATTTAAAATCAGTGGTCATTCACGTGGAGCCTGTGGGGGGGAGCAAAGTTGGTAAAAACCGTAGATGATGTCCGGGCCGATATCCCGTTTCTTCAGACGGGTGTAATTTACCTGGATAATACAGCTACAACGCTAAAACCAAAACCCGTGCTCGATGCCATGATTGAATACTTCCATGAGTATGGTGTGAACGTTGGAAGGGGACTTTACCTAGCAACCCGCAGGGCGACCGAGGCTTTCGAGGGCGCTCGGGAGAAGATAGCTAGGGTAATAAACGCTAAGCCGGGTGAGATAGCCTACACAAAGAACGCAACCGAAGCCATAAATATCGTGGCCCGAGGACTGGACCTGAAGCGTGGGGACAAAATTATTACATCCATTTTTGAACATCACAGCAACCTCATACCTTGGCAGCGCCTTATGCGAGAGCGTGGGATTGAGCTTGAGTTAGTTGGAGGCTCTAAGGATTGCTTACTCGACCTATCAGAATTCGAAGAGGCAATTGATGAGAGAACCAGACTCATAGCTACTCATCATGTTTCAAACGCAGTAGGGAGCATACAGCCGGTAAAGGAAATAGGAAAGCTTGCCCGCGAGCATGATGTCCTTTACCTGATCGATGCCGCTCAGTCCGTTGGGCACATGCCTGTAGATGTTCGGGAGCTCGGTTGCGATTTCTTAGCAGCTCCAGGGCACAAGGGGTTGTTGGGGCCGCCGGGCACGGGGTTCCTCTATGTGTCTGAGGATAAGTTAGATTTACTGAAACCCCTGCTGATAGGTGGAGGAGTTGTCGAAGAGGTATCTCAAAGAGATTTTAAGTTAGTTGGGCCGCCACAGGTTTTCGATGCCGGAACGCCCAACATACCCGGCATCATCGGCCTCGGAAGGGCTTGCGATTACGTTCTAGAGATAGGCATCGGGAGGATTGCTGATAGAGAAAGAAAGCTCACCAAACTTATGATGGAGATCGCCAACATCGAACGCGTCGAAGTTTATGGCCCGAGCGATTTGACGCGTCGTGGAGGTGTCGTCAGTTTCAACGTGGAGGGAATGGGCCACCATGACGTGGCCTCGGTCCTCGATGAAGTGGCCAAAATTGCCGTGCGTTCGGGTCATCACTGTGCGCAACCCACCATGCGGCATCTCACGATTGAAGGCTCCGCGCGTGCATCGGTCCACTACTATAATCTTGAGAGCGAGATCGAGAAATTAATTGAGACGGTCGAGCAAATCGCGCGCGAACTCGGCGGTTGATTATCAGAGGTTCCATTTATCAGATAGGGCGCTCTTGACTTCGTCGATAACCTCCAAGCGTATGGGTTTTGTGGGCGGGTCGAACTTCTCACCAACCATGGCCTTCACGATATTAGTCACACCTCCGGAGAGCGCCTCAAAGTCGTAGCCGCCCTCTAGGAGGAAAACTGCTTTGCCATCGCACCACCGCTTCGCCTGCTCCAGCACAAAGCATGCTAGCCATCCGTAAGCTTCGGTGGACAGCCCGAGCTGGGTTAATGGGTCATCAAAGTGTGCGTCAAAGCCCGCGGAAACCGCGAAGAGTTCTGGCGTAAAGTTCTCACACAGCGGCACGAAGATTTCCCGCATAACCTCCGCGTATTCGGCATCTCCGCTGCCGGGTTTCATCGGGACGTTTACCTTGTAACCCTTCCCATCTCCCTCTCCAGTTTCCTCCGGAAGTCCAGTACCCGGGTAAAGGGTAAACGGGTGTTGATGGAGCGACATAAATAGCACAGTTTGATCTCTATAGAATATGTCTTGAGTGCCGTTGCCGTGATGGGCATCGAAATCAAGGATAAATATTCGCCGTAAATTGAAATCCCGTTTGATACGTTCTATCATCACTGCGATGTTGTTGAAATAGCAGAAGCCTCCCCCTCGACCACGGAAGGCATGATGCCCTGGGGGTCGCACCAGTGCGAACGCGTTACTGGCCTCTCCCGCCGTCACCATCCGTCCTGCCTCAATCGCACCCCCGGCGGCGAGAAGCGCGATTTCAAACGTGTTTTTATGAACGGGTGTGTCGCCGTCAATCGATCTCTCCACCGAGCTTAATCTCTCAACCAGCGAAATGTAGTCGTCACCGTGTACCAGTTCAAGGTCTTCGCGCTTGGCTGGCTTTGGACCGAAAACTTTGACGCCTTTATGTTCCCATAGTCCGGTTCTCTTTAGGCCGTCAACTATGGACTTTAGGCGTTCAGGCCTCTCAGGATATCCATAGCCCGGGTTGTGTTCGAGATATCTTTTTGAATAAACTATAGCGGTCTGCATATTTCACTTCTCCACAGTTTTAGCTCGCTTGATAAGTAAATACCCGTTGGTGCCCCTCCAGACGGGCAAAGATTCATTTATCTCGATTCTTCTTTTAAAAAATGGTGTATCAAGGACGAGGCTCTCGTATTCGCCGCCCTCGCCGCACGGATTGACCCCGTATTTCAGGTTGAGCCCAACAAGTTCCTTTATAGCTGTGTTGTCGATTTTTCTCCCTAACCAGCTCTCGTCTAATCCCTCAGCGGATACGCTCGTGACGATAGCCTCGAACCCATTTTCTACGATATTTTGTAAAATCTCGATTGGACCTTGTCCCCATAAAGGCGCTATTGATTTTAAGCCGAGTTCCATACAGATGCTTTCAATACGGCTCTTTTGGTAATTCGAGGCTATCGCGCCGCTTACAACTCCTTCCACATCGAGTCCTCTGAGCGTTTGCTTCAAGTCCCCTAACTCCAGTTCGCGCTCACCACTCGTCTCCGCCTTGATCAAAGGAAGGGAAGCGCACTCGGCAAATAAGTCTACGAGCTTGATATTTGGGTAATGGAACATCCATGAGTCCTCCCTCTTTGGTATCATCGCAACCAAATGTCTGACTTCATATCCCCGATTAATTGCTAACCAGAGTGCAAATGCTGAGTCCTTCCCACCGCTGCACAAGGCCGCTATCCTCATTTCCATCCTTTAAAATTAGTCAGTCAAAACTAAAAGCTGAGTTATAAGTCGTGCTTATAGTTTTAACAGTTTCACCTAGCCTTGGTCAGAGTTACGTTCCAATGCTTTCGCTGAGTTCTAGGTTAAACTATATCTTTTTGGCGAATTCCCTGCCGAATTCAAAGCATTTTTGTATCTCTTCCTTATTTGGAACCCAGTTAACCGCTAAGCCCGGGAATGCTATTTCCATCCCAGCTTTTCTCAATGTTTCCTCTATTGTTTTTATGGCCCCACCCCCCCATCCGTAGGAGCCAAATGCAGCTGCAATCTTTCCCTTGGGCTTCAGTCCCTTGAGGTCCTCCAAGAAAGGTGCAACCGTTGGAAGAATATCAACATTTATGGTGGAAGAGCCCATCAATAATCCCTTGGCGTCAAGAAGTTCTTTTACAACGTCACTTCGGTCCGTGACTGATAATTTAAACAGCATGGCCTCGACCCCCTCGCTTCGTATGCCTTCCATCATTGCGCGCGCCATCTTCTCGGTGCTGCCCCACATCGTGTCGTAAACGATCAAGACCTTCTTTTTGGTTTCTCCCTTCGCCCAGCGCAGGTACGCGGTAACGATCTTCATCGGGTCCTTTCGCCAGATGATTCCATGGCTTGGGGCTATCATGTCGATTTTTATATTTAGCTTTTGGACTTCCTCTATTTTCTTTATGACTAGGTGGCTGAGGGGCCATAGGATGTTGGCGTAATATTTAGCGGCCTCCTCCATTAGGTTGTTCTCGTCCACCCCATCATCAAACCGCTTTGATGTTGCTATATGCTGACCGAATGCGTCGTTCGGCAGGAGCAGGGCGTCTTTTTCTATGTAGGTGAACATGCTGTCGGGCCAGTGGAGCATGGGGGCCTCTATAAATTTCAGGCTCCTCTTGCCGAGGCTTATCTCATCACCGGTTTTCACGACCTGGAAATCCCAGTCTCCAAAGTAGTGCTTTTGTAAGCCCTGTTTGCATCTAGCCGTGCCCACGACCTTGGCCTTCTTGGCGTACTTCAAAACCTCAGCTATGGCTCCCGAGTGGTCGGTCTCGACGTGATTTGCGATGATATAGTCGATTTTCTCGGGTTCAATTACTTCTCTAATCCTATCCATCATCTCATCGGCGAACGGGCCATAGACGCTGTCAACGAGGGCGATTTTGTCATCCACTATTAGATATGCGTTGTAGGTTGTTCCGCGATGTGTGGAATATGTGAAGCCATGAAAATTTCTAGCGTTCCAGTCCACAGCTCCGACCCAATAAATATCTTCCAAAACCTTAATTGGTGGCATTACATCACCTTAGACATTTTATCAAGCAACTTATAAAAATCTTTTCAAAAGTTCAATCTTTATTTCCATTCAAGTTTTTAACAGTCGATTTTCCATAGGGGCATACATACACGCATAGTCCACATATTCCCTCACCAAATTTCTCCTCCCTCTTTTTGCTGTAGTTCCAGCATAGGTGGGCATTGAACCTAGCTTCCCTAGGTTCTGAAGGATTAAACGGAGCCCCGGTGAAGGCTTTAACGGGACAAACCTCTACACATTCTTTACAACCACCGCATTTCCCCTCGATTGGATAACCGGTTTGTAGTGGTGCATCGGTGAGTATGGTTGTGAACCTTACCCTAGGGCCGTATTCAGGTGTGATAAACAGACAGCTTTTCCCCACCCAACCGAGACCAGCTAAATTCGCCGCGAGCTTATGAGAAGCTACCCCTATGAGCTTTCTGGAATCGAAAGAATAAGAAGCGGCTATTGGGTAAGCTCGGTATCCCTTTTCCTGTATTCTTTTTGCCAACAGCAAGGCAATATGGTCTAATCTCGAATTGACGGAATTCCAATGTGCCCTATATGTAAAAATTACCGCAGGATCTTCATGTCTGTACAACTCGTCAACAACTGCATTTAATAGCCTAATGCCGATTGATACGGCCCTTGGAAACTTCCTTAAGTATTCTCCCCCTTGTTTGCAGATGGAATCTTGGGCATTTTTCAAGTCCGCGACGCCGAACAAATC
>CAYUMT010000085.1:0-7026 GCA_964446015.1 Hadarchaeota archaeon (SeqCode) | reverse complement strand
AATAACCATAACCGACGCCGCAGGTAACGTGACCACCCGAACTTTAAGTGTTACCTATACAGCACCCGAATCTCAACCGTCTGAGCCTGGCATTGAACTGCCGGGGGGGGATGAAATTGAGCTAATACCTTGGCTAATAACAGCGCCGATAGTGGTAATCGCCGTCTTGGTGGCATGGCGTCTATTATTCAGACGGAGGCCCAATTCTCCATCTCCTGAAGCCTGAGTCGAGGTAGTAGTGGTAGATAAGATAGAAATTTTTAATCACTTATGGGAATAAACATTAACTATTAATAATATAAGATAATAAAACGTCAAGTCCTTAACAGTTTCTTTAGGAAGTATCAATTTATTCTATCTCAACCGTAGCTTCGCCAGCATTTACAACAATTTTATCCCCAGTCTTGATCTTTTCTATATCAATTCCATCCACACATGGTATTCCGGCCAGTATGACTCCGGTCGCCACGATAGTCTCGGTCTGCTTGTTAACTATCGCAGCCGGCGCAGCGCCATTTTTCTTAAGCCCATAAATTACATATGACCCTACGGTGGAACCCTTACCATTCGGGAAAACCAAAACTTTATCCTTGACCGACTGACCCTCGAGCTCATGTCCCTTCTCAATCACGACTCCAGTTTTAGGATCTATTCCACCGTAGAACCCAACAGGAGATCTTGAAACTATCGCCACGCCTTTGGCCTTCCCGGGGCTTATCATCCTACCCTTCATGCTACCCACCCCTCCAGCAAGTCATCGATACTCCTGAAAACCACCTGCTGCTTGCAGAATCCAGGTAGATAATTAGCAGCTTTCCCAGAATCCACCCCGGTCACTTTGTATCCCATTCGGTCGATGGGAGAAACAACCATGCAGGTATCAGCAACTACCTTCCCCCCTGCCCTCTCTATGATCTCCGTAAAGCCCATCCGAGTGGCGGCTTCCTTGGTTACACGTGAGGTGCATATCCAAAGGGGTTTTTTAATGTGCTTCCCCTCAAGTCTACACGTCAGCGAGGCTATCTCCTTTAGGGAAGCGTGCGGGCATCCCAGTATTATGATATCAGGGTCGGCTCCCGTGTTCAGCTTTTCGTAGGCCCCGCGCAGTTCCTTATCCCCAACCTCAACCCCCTCAAGCCCAGAGGTGTCCACGAGTCCCGCCTCCGGAGTTATTCCCTCGACATGGTAAAGGGCAACGGCGCCTGAGGCTGCCATGGCCGCTCCGAGAGCCTTCAGCTGGTCGACATCGGCTTTCCTTATGCCTCGGAAATAAGGTATTTTATCCTTTACTATCTTCCCGACGTGGTAGCCCAAGGCGCCGAAGTCAGCGCTGCTCTTCAACTCGGCACTGACGTTTACGATGAAATTCGGCCTTCGATTGTCATCCAGATGTAAACCGTAGTTTGGCGTCAGGCCGCAGAACGCCGCCGCCAGTGCGGAGGGCCCCCCCTCCCGGTTCGTTCGCGCCCCAATCACGGAGTTGGCGAATGAAACGGCTGACGATTCAGACCAGGCAATGTGTTCTCCGAAACGAGGCAGGTTGCCCACGAGGTATGGGGTGCATGTCGCTGTCATCATTATCCCCATTTTCTTGAAGGCATCCATTATCCGGAGCTGTTTTTCGGCGAAATCCTCAGGGAATCCCAGCTCCTTCCAGTCGACCAGGTCCATTCCGGTTGGATTTAGGGTGGTCGGCACGCGAACCTTCGCCTCCTTATCAGCCATGTCCCCAAGAAACTCAAGCCCGGGGTCGCCGATTGACTTGTAGGAAACGCCCGCGACCTGCACGGAGCCGACGGGGATCATGCTATCCGCGCCGTATATCTCTCCCAAGCGCACGAGCAGCCGGAACATCCGCTCGACGACTTCGCCCTGATCGCCTGCCAGCATTTTTTCCTGATCTTTCGTCAGGTTCATTAAATCAACTGAAACAAGATTATCTATATCACTTAAACGTCTTTTTCCCGAATCATCTTAAAATTTGACGGTACCATCGATTAGATTTTGGGGATCAAAGTTTCTCTTTCAATCTTTCAAAGAATCCCTTGCCCGTTTCAGATTTTTTCTCACAGAAAACTTTTTTTAATAAATCCTCTTTATCCTTAGGCACTTTTTCAGGTATTTCAACAACCACATTCACTAATTGATTTCCCCTTTCATCTGAGTCGAGATCAAACATGCCTTGCCCTCTTAATCTGAAGATACTGTGGCTTTGTGTCCCTGCAGGGATTTTTAATTTTACCCCCCCGTTTATTGTTCGCACTTTAACCTCGCCACCAAAAATAGCTGTGCCCAGATCTATCGTTGTTTTACAGAATAGATCATTTCCACGCCTTTCAAATATCGGATGCGGTTTTACATAAATGGCAACAAACAAATCCCCCGGGGGGCCACCATTATAACCGGCTTCGCCTTGACCGTCAACCCTTAGATAAGAGCCTGTCTCCACCCCCCTGGGGATTTTAATCTCCATTCTATTTGTTTTTCTCGTTCTACCAGACCCTTTGCACTCATCACATTGTTTTTCTATTAACAGTCCAGAGCCACCGCATTTGCCGCAGCCGACAATACTCACAAACTGCGCAAATCGTGATTTCTGAATTCTTTTGACCTCACCCGTTCCTTCGCAACTCGGGCATTTTTTAAGGTGCCCATGTTTCGCCCCAGTCCCGCCGCAACTTTTACAGTTAATAAAGACCGGGACTTCAATCTTTTTTATCAGGCCGGAAAATGCATCCTCCAGCGAGATTTCCAGATCATACTTTAGATCGGCCCCCTGCTCTGGACCGCTTCTTGTCCTCCGCCCCAATCCCGAAAAAACGCCGAATATGTCGCCTAAATCCCCAAACAGGTCGTCGAAACTAGGCCATCTAAAGCCAGCGAAGTCTTCCGGTCTGAAAGCAGCGTGGCCAAATTGATCATACTGTGCCCTCTTTTTGGGGTCGTTCAAAACCTGGAATGCCTCGTTTATTTCCTTAAATTTTTCTTCAGAATCTTTCCCCGCGACATCTGGATGGTATTTCTTGGCCAAATTTCTAAATGCCTTCTTTATCTCCTCTTGCGATGCGTTCTCGCTTACACCCAAAATATCGTAATAATCCTTTTTTGGCATGGTATCGCTTTATTTTTTCCTATAAAATTTATCCAGATTGCGGCATTTAGAATTAGGATTGTTAACTATTTCTTTTTTTCCTCTTCTTCCACTTTATACTCGGCATCAACGACTTTTTCCCCTGCATTTCCCCCTGAACTCTCTTTCCCTTCTCCAGATCCTGCCCCCTGTTTTGCTTGCTCCTCCGCATATTTCTTCGCAGCTTCCTGATAAATCTCGGTCCCTGCCTCCTGTAATACTTTCTGTAATTTTTCCGTCTCCTCCTTTATCTTACCCATGTCTTTTGCATCCAATGCCGATTTTGTTGATTTCAGGACGGATTCAATTTTCTCCTTTTGTTCCTTGCTTAATTTATCGCCCAATTCAGAGAGCGTCTTTTCTGTCGTGTAAATCAGAGAATCCGCATTATTCATTGTTTCGACTTCCTCCTTCCTTCGCTTGTCCTCTTCTTCGTGCTCCTTTGCCTCTTTAACCATTTTCTGAACTTCATTCTCCGAAAGCTTTGTAGAGGCTGTTATTGTCATTTTCTGTTCCTTTCCCGTTCCCAAGTCCTTTGCGGAGACGTTTAAAATACCTGATGCATCTATGTCAAAAACAACATCTATCTGGGGAACTCCCCTCGGTGCGGGAGGAATACCTACCAAGTTAAATTGTCCCAAACTTGTGTTGTATGCCGCCATCGGCCTTTCGCCCTGTAAAACGTGTATTGTCACCGCTGTCTGGAAGTCCGACGCCGTTGAGAATATTTGGCTCTTTTTGGTCGGGATTGTGGTATTTCTTTGTATCAGTGACGTCATGACCCCACCGAGCGTTTCAATTCCCAAAGTCAAGGGGGTGACGTCCAGGAGCAAGAGGTCCTTTATATCGCCTGCCAGAATTGCCCCCTGTATTGCGGCCCCCACGGCAACGCACTCCATAGGGTCGACCCCTCTTTCTACTTTCTTTCCTATTCTTTCCTCTACAAATTTTTGAACAATCGGCATTCTCGTTGGTCCGCCTACAAGAATCACCTTACTTGCGCCGTCCTTCGCCAGCTTTGCATCCTCAAGAGCCTGATCCATCGGGCGAATACATCTTTTTATTATCGGGTCAACCAATTGCTCAAGTTTTGACCTTGTTAACTTCATCGATAGGTGCTTTGGACCTTCCTTGTCAACGGATATGTAAGGCAGATTAATTTCTGTTTCGAGAACGGTTGATAATTCAATTTTTGCTTTTTCTGCGGCTTCCCTTATCCTCTGCGTGGCCATTCTGTCTTTTTTAAGGTCAATCCCCTCCTGTTTTTTGAACTCGTCTGCAATCCAATCAATAATCGCATTATCCATATCGGTGCCGCCAAGCTGCGTGTCTCCGGAGGTAGATAAAACTGTAAAGGTCCCGCCACCAACTTCCATTACAGTAACGTCGAGAGTTCCGCCGCCAAAATCAAAAACAAGTATTTTATGCTCGCCCTCTTTATCCAGACCATACGCCATTGAAGCGGCAGTTGGTTCATTAACTAATCTAACAACATCCAAGCCAGCGATTTTTCCGGCATCCCTTGTTGCAGTCCTTTGATTATCATTGAAATACGCAGGGACGGTTATCACGGCCTTTTTGACTTCTTCACCGAGGAAAGCTTCTGCATCTCTTTTTATTTTCTGTAGTATGAAGGATGAGATTTGCTGAGGGGCGTATTCCTTGCCATGAATCTTGTATTTAAAATCAACCCCCATCTTTCTTTTCGCGGCCGCAACAGTCCCATCTGGGTTCGAAACGGCCTGTCTTCTCGCAGGCTCGCCAACAAGCAACTGCCCATCTTTTGTGAAAGCGACTACTGAAGGGAACATTTTTCCGGCAACAGTGGCCCCCTCGGCAGAAGGGATTATAGTGGGCCTACCGCCAAGCATGACGGCAGCCTGGCTATTCGATGTGCCCAAGTCTATTCCTATAATTTTCTCCTTAGCCATCCTTATCACCCCCATCCATATTTTCAGATATTTTTACTTTTGAATGCCTTACAACCTTTGTTTTCAAGGTATATCCATGTTGAATTTCGTCCAAGACCGTGCCATCTTCTTTTTCCGATTTTTCCTTTAGTATGACCTCGTGATAGTACGGATCGAACTTTTTACCTAGGGCCTCAATCTTCTTTAATCCATAATTTTCCAATATCCTTAAAAAGTTTTTGTGTAGCATTATTAAACCTTCCTTATTCTTTTCATTCTCAATTAATCGAAGGGCTCTATCAAAATCATCAACTATTACCAAAAGTTCCGTTATCAAATTCTCATTGGCAAGGTCGATTATTCTTTCTTTTTCTTTCTCAAAGTTTTTCCTGTAATTTTCAAAATCCGCCTGTAAATACTTCAATTGGTTGAGCCTTTCCTCCGCGAGATTTATTTTTTCTTCTAATTCTTTCTGAAGTTCTTTTATCCTCTCCCGTAATTGCCCCTTCGTTAATTTTTTAACCCTACCATTAACCATTTTAACCACGATATTTAGTTTTTGCGTGAATTTCTTATAGGTAATCTTTCAAATCAAGCTTCATCGGCAACTCAGGCTTTGTGAAACCTTCTTTGTCTTGGTCCCAGGGTATGGTCAAGTCAAAGCCGATCTTTGTGGTCATCCTAGTCTCCTTTTCTGAGGATGGGTCTAAGGAAGACCCTGGCTCCCTCTTCATTATTACATCCCTGTCGCCCTGAAATCTCGTGGCCATGGCCCATTCGACCTCTTGCGAGTTGTGTATGTCGATATCGTCGTCCACCACCCAAACGTGTTTCAATGACTTATGCCCCCTGAAAGCGGCTTCGATCGCCTTGCGACCGTCGTCCGGGTTCCTCTTCCTTATGCCGACCACCGCGTGAAGCCAGGAGCAGCCGCCCGTGGTTATTAGCACATCCCTGCATTCACAGACCTTGCTCACCTCACGGAATATCGTGGGCTCGCGGGGCATGCCCATAAGTATCTTGTGCTCAAGGCCGCCTGGGAGCAACGCGTGGTAGAGCGAGCTCTCCTTCGTGAAGATGCGCTTGATTTTGGCTACCCGCTGCTTGCGCACGATGTCAAGGGTTTCCGTAAGGTCAACGAAAGGGCCCTCATCGTGCTCCTCCTCGGTCATCTCGGCGATCATTACTATCTCGGCTTGAGGCACCCTGTGGCCCCCAAGCTCGATCAGATCTGTTTTAGACAAGGCGTTAGCTATCCCCAGCTCACTCTTCCCACGCTCAGCTGAGACGGCAGCTGCAACCAGGACCGGAATCGGGTTCCCTATACAAATTGCGAATTCCTTGTTGCCCCGTTTCAGGAAAGCATCGAAGTCGCGCGGCAGTATCCTCATCACGACTTTATCCCTGCCGATCACCATCATCCGGTGATAGGAAACGTTAATGCCGAGCTCCGGGTCGCGTGCTATTATTACTGCTGAGGAGATGTACGGGCCTCCATCCACTGGGTAGTGGATTAAAATTGGAAATTTGGTGAGGTCTACTGGCGCCTCCTGGTATCCATCAGCCTTCATCACCCCTGGTTCGACGGGGTGGTCGATCGCTTCCGCAAACTTTGGTATTATCTTGCTCGGCTTCATCCCCAACCCCAAAGCCACGAGCTCGCGGGTGGGGCAGACATTCGCAACCACGGGAATCGAGAAACCCCTAACCTGCTCAAAGAGCATCGGCTGATCACCTTTCATCCCCATTAGGGTTGAAATCTCGTACTTTACGTCCACTGGGCGCCTGACATGTTTGAGAAGCCCCTTCTCGTCAAGTAATTTAACAAAACCTTGGAAATCCATTGAATCACCCGATCCTCGTCATCAGCGCCTCGAATCCCCCATTCTTTATTGCGCGAGCCACCTTATCCTGTAGATCCTTTCCGGGCGTGAGCGCCACTACGTTGCCCCCCAAGCCGCCTCCCGTCATCTTTGCACCGTATGC
>CAYUMT010000084.1:0-7053 GCA_964446015.1 Hadarchaeota archaeon (SeqCode) | reverse complement strand
CAGACCAACACCAAATAACGTACATTTTTATCTTTAAAAATATTCAGAAGGCGGTGGTTTGTTTCATAAATAATTGCAAAATCTCTTACTTCCATCACTTGGCTTGTCGAGCCATTTATTGAATAGATTCATCTACTGGCGCTCAGGTTCATTACTAGATTGTAGCAAAAAGCTTTCAGCGTCGTCTCCCTTTCCATGTGTTCTAATTTGTGTGCTGCGACGAACTCGCCGAATGTCAAGGTTTTTAAACTTTTTTATTTAATTAAAGAAAGGGGATATGTTGACGTCTGAATTAAAAAACTTAAATAATATAATGTGGGGCATGAAAAAAATTGTAAGAATGAATGTTAAACCAAGAGACAGGGTTTTAGTTATATCAAACTTCGAGCAACAGGCTTTCGTTAATCGAGCTTTAGCTATGGCAGCTGAAGATGCGGGAGCTGATAGCGTGGTGATAGCAATATACAGAGAATATATGGGTAAAGAGTCGCCAAAACAAATAGTTTCTGCTGCTAAATCATCAAATGTAATATTTCATACTGCAACAACATCTTACGCCTTCACAACTGCAGTAGGGGAGGCAATAAAAGCCGGGGCGCGAATTGTTCTTATGGGATTGACACCTGAACAGTTCTCTCAAGGGGCCATAACTGCTGATTATGGGAAGGTACACAAGCTAACTGTAAAACTCGCAAGGATTTTATCACAGGGTAAAAAAGCGCATGTTACTTCGGAGTTTGGTACGGATATTAGATTTGACATTGGTAGGGATTGCCTGGTCTTAGATGGGGTGGCTTCAGAACTAAATGGATTTTTTGTTGGCGGAGGCACGGATGGGGAAGCGATGTTAGCTCCGATGGAAGGGACTGCAGAAGGTACAGTGATAGTAGATGGAACCATTCTGGTATTGGGCTTTGGTGAATATAACGAAAAAACAATTGGTTTACTAAGAGAGCCCGTAAAGCTCTCATTCAAAAATGGACGGGTAATAAAGGTAAGCGGTGGAGCACAGGCCAAAAAATTTGCAAAGATATTGAATGACATGGAAACTCGGAGAGGAGATAAAAACGCCAAAATGCTCGCTGAATTTGCCATAGGCACAAATCCTAATGCGAGATTTGTTAGTGGACATGAGGATAAGAAGCGACTTGGAACCATACACTTTGCTCTTGGACATAATCAGTTTGGAAGCAAAAAATTTTCAGGGAAATTGAAAAGTAGCATACATATAGACATGGTTATCAAGGATCCAACTGTGGCCATCGATGATAAAATTATCATGGAAAAAGGTAAACTGCTAGTTTAGGTCTGATGAAATAGGGAAGAGGTATAAAGTATTGTTATAAGGGAGTAGTATAGGCGATTCGGGTGGTTATCAGTTTTTTAGAAGTTGTGGACCGTGCCTACAACGGTCCGGTCTGTAAGGAGAGAGACTGGGATGCGAAAATCATCCCTACCAAGGTTAGAGAGAAGTTGAAGGAATACGGACTCGAAGGGACGTGCACGCCGGAAAATCCGGTTAACAACGATGACGGTTTAGCTGACGAGTTTTGGGAAGCCGGATTTAACCTGGCGGTCGATATAGGATATCTTTGCAGGGAAACGGAGAGGGTAATAAAATTTACTGAAGGAGAACTTAAAGAGGCAATGAGAGGAGCTCCGAGCGAAATAACGGCAGGGAAGGGTGAGGATAGTATAGTGATAAAAGCTAGGAGGCCGGAGGACAAAAGACGCCCGATAGCGTGGGTTGGACCATGTAGCATGGCTTGCGACGAGGAGCTCGTCATTCCATTGGCCCAGAGCGCCGCTCAATATCGTGTAATCGATGCAATAACCACTCCAACTCCTACAAAAATGTATGGCAGGGAAATCAGGGCAGGAACGGTGTACGAAACCCTAGCAGCGAAGTATCAAAAATATTTAATGAGAGAAGCTTGTGATAGAGCTGGTAGGCATGGGATGCCATTGTTGGGCTTTAATGTAAGTGCGACTGAGTATGCGCAGCTTGGTGGATTCGGAATACCAAACGGACCGGATTTTGGAATTGTTCTTCCACTCACCGAGTTGAAAACCTCTGTGAGGTTGCTACATAAGACAGCTCACGATGTCATTAACCACGAAGGCATGGATATGGGTAACGCTTGGTCGATGATAGGCGGTTATGCTGGCCCGCCTGAAGGCGCTGCGGTGTGTGCTATTGCTAGCATTTTTTTCCAGCGTGGAGTACACTTCTTAACTGCAGGTGGGGGCCTCGTTATGGACCTTAGGTATATGGGTAACAGTGGCCGAGACGCAATATGGGCTCAAGAAATAACACTTCAGGCTCAGAGCAGGAATACTGCCATGCTAACTCGTGGGTTTACAAGTCAGGTATTTGGTCCATGTACGCCTGAACTCCTATACGAAACGGCGGCGATAGCAATTGCCGATGTCGCGTCTGGCATCGCGATTGAAGAGGGGACTCGACCAACAGGCTGTAAATATAAAAACTATGGAAGTGGACTCGAAAACAAGTTCGCGGCTGAAGTTAGTAAAGCGGCCGCTGGAATGAAGCGGAGTGATGCCAACGAGATCGCAAAGGCGCTAATCCCAAGGTATGAGGATAGGCTCGAACGCCCGTCAAAAGGTAAGAGTTTCACCGAATGCACAGACCTCAAATCACTCAAGCCGACCAAGGAATGGCAGGATATATACGCTCGGGTTTTGAAAGAGGTTGAGGGTCTAGGGTTGCCTCATTTTTAAATTAGTATATAATCCCCTAGAAAAGCCTTTTAACAGGAAGAACACCAACAAAAAGAGGAGATAATATGGTTGATTTGGTGATAAACAATGGGACTATTTTAACGATGGATAAAGAGAGGAGAATAATAAGAGATGGATCCGTTGCAATTAAAGATGGCAAAATTCTAGCAGTGGGAAAAACAAGAAAAATAAAAGGAGAACATTCAGGCAAAAAAATAATTGATGCCAACGGGATGGTGGTCATGCCTGGTTTTGTAAACACTCACATCCATGGAAATCAATCCTTCTTAAGGGGCTTAGGTGAACATCTGCATCTATTCGATAGATTAAATAAAATCATCTGGCCGCTTCAGGCAGGATTAACTAAAGAAGAGGCCTATCTGAGCACGGCTCTAAGCAGCCTCGAGATGGTTAAGGCGGGCGTAACATGCTGTAATACTATGGAAGCTGGTGATAATGTAAACGAATCTATAAAAGCGTTAGCGGATGTTGGAATTAGGGCTGAAGTGGGAAAAACGCTAACTGATCAAGCCGTGCCAAAAAAATTGATAGATAATCCCAAAAAAGCAGTTCTTGAGAACACAAAATTAATTCGTAAGTGGCATGGCATGTTTGATCAAAGAATTAAGTACAGACTTTGTCCTGCCTCTGTTTTGTCCTGTTCTGAGGATTTGTTATCAAAATGTTCTGAACTATCAAAAAAATACGACATTGGCATACATACACATGCAAATGAGGATTGGGAAACTCTACAGATCGGCACGAAAAATAACGGCTTGCCGGACATCGAATATCTGCACTCCCTTGATTTGACAGGAAATAAGGTAATACTAGCACATTGTGTAATCGTCTCAAATAAAGAACTTAAATTGCTAGTAGAAACCGGCACCAGAGTGTCTTATTCACCGTTGAATCCTGCAAAGTCCGGAAATGGAATCGCCAATATTGCATGGATGGTAAAATCAGGCGTAGTTGTCGGACTTGCGTCAGACACCGCCGCTTCGAATACCAATTTGGATATGTTTGAGGAGATGCGCATAGCTGGTGCAATACAGAGGGGTAATACTCTGGATCCCAAATGCATATCCACTGAAAAGCTCCTTGAGATGGGCACAATAGACGCGGCGAAGTCCCTAGCCCTTGAGGATAAAGTTGGGTCTATAGAACCTAAAAAAAGAGCTGATATTATCTTGATAAACGTCAAAAAACCACATTTTACACCATATCAAGGCCGGCTTGTTTCGCACTTAGTGTGGTCAGCATACGCCAGCGATGTTGAAACCACGATCGTAGATGGCAAAATAATTATGGAAAATAGAAAAATAAAAACGATTGATGAATCAGCAATCATCGAAAAAGTAAATGGAACAGCGGAAGAGACCATGAAGAGATTGGGGATCGGAGAAGAACCTGTCTGGCCGTGGGTGTAATTGAAAATTATCAAGAGCGATGTATTAATTATTGGTAGTGGTCTTGCAGGTTTAAGTGCAGCACTCGAGGCTCGGAAGCAAGGAACTGACGTGCTAGTAGTTTCAAAGGGGCCTACTGGGTTAGCTACCACTACAGCAGTTTCTGGTGGTGGTACTTGTGTTGCTTTAGGACACGCTGATCCCGCTGACAACCCAGAAGTTCACTATAAAGATACCATTGTTGCGGGGAGATACCTAAACGACCAGCAGCTGGTTAAAATATTTACAGAGGAAGCCCCTAAGCGGTTTTTAGAACTTGAAGATTTAGGCGTTCTATTTGAAAAAGAAAATGATAAATTTATTCAATACCCAATGCCTGGACACACATATCCCAGGGACTGCCAAATTGCTTATAAGGGGAGAACTGGATCTTGGATTCCCCCAGGTAAGGGCGGCATTTTGTTGATGAAAGCTCTTATAACCGCTGCGCAGACGGCTGGAGTGAAATTTATGGAGAATATTATGGTGTATGATTTAATCGGGGAGGATTATATCGTCGGAGCGGTCGGACTGGATCAAAAAACGGGTGCGTTTCTTATCTTTCAGACTAAATCGGTGATTTTAGCGACAGGAGGAGCAGGTCAGGTTTATCAATACAATTCCGTTCCTTCCGGTATTACTGGGGACGGATACAGTATCGCACTTCATGCGGGGATTAAGCTCATGGACATGGAATTTGTTCAATTTTATGCCCCTACAATTGTCCATCCTAATTTACCTAAGTGGCGGCTTCCATATCAATATTTGTTAAAAGCAGGTGCGGTTCTGATAGATAATGATGGTAGGGACATCCTCGATCAACATGGCATTGGTGATGTACAAGAGGTTACAAGGGATATAATAGCGCGTCTATGTGAAATCCATGACCCTGTCTTCTTGGACTTCACACGAATTCCCGCCCGCATGTGGAGGGAACCGCTTTTAAGATCGACCAGAGATCCGATAAAGAAGCATGGAGTAGATATCGCAAAGAATCCAATAAAGGTTTCATTTATTGGTTATTACTTTATGGGCGGAATTAAGATAAACGAAAGATGTGAAACAGGATTGATGGGATTATATGCCGCCGGTGAAGTAACAGGTGGCATGCATGGGGCTAATCGCCTCGGATCAAATGCACTTCCTGAAATTTTGGTTTTCGGAGCAAGATCCGGCCAATTCGCAGCCGAGCATGTTAGATCCATCTCTGGGACAAGCCCAACAAAAAAACAATTAGAAAAAAAGTGGGAGAAAGTTTCGGATATACTTAAGCGCCAACCTAATGACTCGGGTGCGCCTCAAAAGATAAAGAGTAAGGTAAAAGAGGTTACATGGAAATTTGTGGGTCCCGTTCGAAGCAAGGAAGGGCTAAAAAAAGCATTGCGCGAGTTAGAAAAGCTTCGGGATGAAAATTTGCCAATGATATTTGCCAATAAACCATTTGAACTGAAAGCGGCTTTAGAAGCTGGAGTTTTGCTTGATGTTGCTGAAATGATTACGCGCGCTGCATTGTTTCGAAGAGAAAGCCGTGGCGCACATTATAGAAGTGATTACCCTAATGAAGACAAAAATTGGCTTAAGAATATCGTAATATCTAAAAAGAAAGGGAAAATACGTCTTACAACACAGATGATAAACAAATAGTATGGTGTTTGTCTATTTGAAGTAATTTTCTCTAAATTCCTAAAACCTTTCGCCCTTTCAGATTAAAGATAAATATTGTGCGCTTTCTTTAATTGCATTTGTCATTGTCTTAGAAATCCCTCGAGGTGAATAACGCAACATCAGTTGACGTCGATAATTATGGGCAAATTAACTTGAATTGTGGTGCCCCGGACGGGATTTGAACCCGTGTCGCAGCCTCGAAAGGGCCGTATGATTTCGGCGCTCACGCTTGACCGACCTACACCACCGGGGCCCAGTATCTTTTATGCTTCGGGTTATTAAACCCAATTTCTTCTGCATACCTTTCAACCAAAGATTTTTTAGCTAAATGTGTCTGTGGAGTTCTATTGCCGGTCCATTTTGCAATTCTGAAACCTAGAATTTCCATAGCCAAGCCGAACGTTGTTCGCAAATTTGTTATGGCACTGCTGAACCATATATAAGGATAATTCCTGCCCGTGATAGGACAGACTGAACCGTCCGTATCTATTAGGCCGCGTATACAAGCTTTCAAGTATTCTTCGGATTTAAATATCCAAGAAGGAATTTCAACATTGTTGCGTTTTTTATTACCTGGAGGAAAACCCCAATACGCAAGGGTGTAAACGAGATTCTTGCTACCTTTAGTCAGAGTCAGTTCTTTAGCTGTTTTATGAAATGACATATCGAATTTAACCTTGAAAACTCTTGAAAATAGATTACTTACGTGACGTACAAGATACTCTCTTTCATCCTCAGAATTGCCCGATATTCTAACGTAGTAGTAACTGTCTTTCATCCAGCTATTGCCACCGCCAAGCATTATACCTATAGCTTCAGCAAGTTCTGAGGAGGGGTAATCAACTAACAAACTGACCGGTCTGGGCTTTGATAAACGGCCGCTGATTTGGCCGCCTTTGACCCTTCCCCAATTAGGATTAAGCAAAGATACTATGTATTTATCATAGTTGTCAAATGACACTCGGCAGAGTCTCTTGTACAAGCTTTCCGTTAAAAGAACATTTTCGTAACGTAGGTCATTTTTTAAATAGGCTTTAGAAACTTTCAAACGTTGGGCCAATCCGTTCCAAGTTAGTTCAGATTCTCTTTTGGCTTTCTCAATTAACTTTCGTTGGTGTCCGATTTCTAGCTTTATTCTTTTATCCAAAAGAACGCACCAAGTAACCTTAACTTAATTTTTAAACCTTTTTTCGGAGAG
>CAYUMT010000083.1:0-7194 GCA_964446015.1 Hadarchaeota archaeon (SeqCode) | reverse complement strand
GGGTGCCTTGTTCCGTCAAGACGACAACTCCTTCGCCGGGGGCGTTGTTTTGCGGGACCGGGTGCCCTCTCAGGATCGCCTCATATCATTCGCCTCATTTCCAAACATGTTTTCACCCGTTCTTCTTTGGGACTGGAGATTGGAATCGGTTTACTCGGAAGGGCGAGGTGCGGTGGACCTCCTGGAAATACCGCCTTTTCTGCTTTTCTTGCCCGCAATCCCTAAATGCAAAGTAAGTTCTGGGTAAGGGACTGTCGTATATCTTGCGCGAACGTGTTCAATTTTTTCCACCCTACCCACCATGGCCTTGAGGGGAGGTTACTTATATGATGAAATATTTTCATGCCCAACCTCCAACCCAATCTCCCCGCCTGTTTTCAAACCGATTGGGGGGAGGGAGGTCGCCGAAACTAAATTTTTATAGAGACAGACAGGCACATACACACGATGAAGGACAAGGTCGGCAAGTTCATTGAGGAGAAGCCCGAGTACTCCGAGATCCTCGCGGCCGCCGTCAGGGTCGAGGAGGACCCGCCCGAGGGGCTGATCCCCAGGCACGGATGGGAGTGGCACCACGTTGGCGCCCACCCGGGCAGGCTCACCAAGCTCGTGAGCGAGGGCATCGTCAGGGTGGTCTCGAAGGGCAGGCGCGGCACGCGCTACAGGCTGGTGGACCGCGAGGCCGTGGCGAGGGCGCTGGCGGACGGGGGTATTTGAGCCCACGAGAATTCGGACCTGGCATTTTCAGCTCCCCCGCCTCGCATCCGCGGGCAGCCTCCCACCGCAGTTCCAGCAAAACATGTGCGCTGAGTTGGTTTGGTCATCTTCACTTGCAGGGCCTTGGATCGGCGATGGAAAATCCGCAGGTAAAGAGCTATCGAGGCAATATCTGCAACCACGAATACCACGACAACCGTTATTAGCAAGGGGGAGATTTCGCACCCGTACCTGCAGCCATGGCCAGCCACAAGGGCGACATAGAGTTGTCGAGCATGGCGTTGTGTCCAAATCCCTCATTAAGGAACAATTCGGCTCCTGATATCCGACAACTGTCTCACGAAAAGGATAAAAGAAGTGATGGTCACCAACAAATCCGAAGGGTCGGCAAGCGCACCAAGTCGCGGCAAACTCTGGCGGAGTGAAAAATTCGGCTTTGATTCGCTTCCGTTGCTTGAAAGTAATATAACTCCTTGTGTGTGAGAGTTCTTCCTAAGAGAGTTCGTTGCTGAGGCTTTGGACATAATTTCCGTCGTTTGTCGTAAATGTCAGCGCTGAATCGATAAAGTCCCTAACATAATTTCTTGCCCAATCTGAGTATATATAGTTTGGAACGTGGGCTTTGAAGTTACTTACGTCAGTAGTTAATGGATCAAGAATAATTAGGGTTCCATTTATCTCTTTAAAAGTTGTTTCGTTTAGCAATCTTTTCTCACTATTAAGGATGTTTTTCAAGTCGTCTATAGTTGCCAGACCTAGTGGTATACTGTTTGTCAAATCCATTTCTTGTTGGCATAAGTTTGACATTTCAATAAATCTATCTTTAAGCTCCATCTTGTGCTGATACCTCGCACTAAAATCAACAAGAGCCAATACCATTTCCCCAGGAACTTCAGCTTGTACCAACATAGAAAAAGCGTTCACGGTTGATATCAGAATAGATCCTATAGCGTTTAAATTGGCTGCATGTTCTGGTAACCACCACCAAAATAATTGGTCGGCTATCCACTCCATTATCTCAGTTCTCCCCTCGTTTATTTTGTCAAGTATGATTTGATTTTGCTGAGACCAATAATCCCGAGTGAAAGCATAAGCGTATGTCGTATAAATCACCTTGCGATGTTCTGCATTTTTTCTTACTTCTTGGATTATTCCAACTTGAGGCGTTGGAGGAGCTCCAGTGACAGATATTGTGAACGAGCAGGTCCCGGAGCCGCTGTACTGGTAGATCCTGACGTAGTAGTAGCCCGAGGATGTGCCGGTGTAGGAAACCGAATCGGTGGCGCTGCCACCGTATGTCGAGGAGCCGACCTGGAATTGAGATGGATTGTAGAGGTAGAGGTCGAAGTCAGCGTTCGACGGCGGCGTCACGCTGACGCTTATCGAGCTCCCGCTGGTCACGTTTACCTTGTAATAATCGTTCCGGTCGGAACTGTCGACGTAGCCCGAGTAGCTCCCGGCCGGGATGCTGAGGGCCGTGCTGAAAGAATTCCCGGCGTCGCCTCCCGAGCCGGCGTCGTTCTGCCCCGTCTGGGGCGTGGTCGTGGGAGTAGGTGTGGGTGTCGGAGTTGGTGTGGATGTCAGCGGTCTAGTGGTGAAACTCCATATCGGACTATAGGTTCGTGCCGCAGGGGTCCGAGATAGTTCATCGCTAGCGACTATTTGCCAATAATAAGTGGTGTTAGGGTTCAAATCCTCAACAGGAAAGGAAGTCATAATAATTCCCCCTCTCGAGGGCGGGGGCGTACTTGTGCCTAAGTAAACATAATAAAGAACTTCATCTCCATCTGGATCACCGCCTGCCCAACTGAGCATCACACTCGTCGACTGGTTAATTGCGCTATCCGGCGGAGATGGATTACTCGGCATATTTGGAGGATGATTTTGAGGCGTGACGATCGACACTCCTATCTTGTAAACTGGGAACCCTTGTTGGTCGGAGGTGGAGCTCGACGATGGGTCCCTGTACCACGGGCCCTCCCACACGGTTCCAGACGGGGCCATCGCTGACCTATAGTAGATCCAGTGCGTCCCAGACGCTTTCGCCTTCACCGTGATGGTGACCGTGCAGCTCTCCCCTGCCCCGAATGCCTTGTAGCCCTCGACCAGCTGGTAGGTCGACGTGAACTGCTGGCCTTGGCTGTTGGTGATTTGCCTACCAGGAGGATAGTTGCTGAAGTTCATGTCAGAGACGGAGCACTGCCAACTAGTTATCTCAAGGCCGCTTGAGACGGTGAACGAGGCGTGGGAAGTGTCGCTCGTCGCTCCGCCGTTGTTCTTCACAGTGAAGGTCATCGTCCTCGTATCGTCGACGGACATGGAGAGCGAGGAGGAGCTGATAGTAATTTGCGGTTGTGGAGGTGTTTGAGCTTGTGCCACTTCAATAAATGGGTTAAGAACTAAAAGGAGAATAAGGAAAGAAACAATGTACGCCACAGCCTTCATCACGATCACCCCCATGCTGATATTTTTATACATAAATTTAAAGTTGATTATTCGCCTGATGCATTATTTTTATGTTGCATAAACAAATCAAAAATCTATTTGCTTTAAGATGGATTGAGGGGCTCAACTTGGGTTAAGTCCAACAAATTTTGGGCGCTTGGTTTTAATCTAGGCCTATAAGTCCCTCAGGAAAACACCTTTCATAGAGCCTCCACGACGACATTCTTTCGAGTTCCCGGATTCAGTTCTGGCCCTCCGGATATTGACGGCCCTACCATTCAAGTCCAAAATTTGTGGTGATTCGAAACAGTGAACTTCTTAGAATCTACCTTGCGGAAACTTTTGACCCACACTTGCCGCAGAATTTTTCTCCTCTCTGTATTGGATTACCGCAGTTTCTGCAAAATCTTCTGGGCGCGGGCACAGGTCCGGGGCGAGCGGCAGGGGGCCGAGATGGGCCAGTGGGAAAGATTTCTCGTCCATAAACGGCGAAACTCATGCCCGAAGTCGCCAAGATCAAGAAGCCTGAGATGGAAGTAACGATTAAGGCAAATATTAACGCTGCACTGAAAGCCGACAACGTTGGATCTAGCCTAAACATTTGCTCCCAAGGCAGGGCGGTCAGAGGGCCTAACCCATTTATGATTATCGCGATGCTATATACCGTGGCTGCGATTCCTAAAACCAAAAAAGCCACTCGTTCGTACTTTCCCTCAGCTAGTATTGCGTAGAGGAGGGCTGATACACACGCGATGAGAAAGGCAACGGAGTATAGCGTACCCATAGCTAAAAGAGATCCAAACGCCCCTGAAAGTCCCACCACCCTCCAAACATCGGCGGGAACAGCGGCCCCACCAGCAAGCATGATAAATACGGCAGCGAAGCCAAACATCGAACCGACGATCCTCGCCGAACTTGAGGGAAAGATATAGATTATGACAGCCACTACGATCAAAACCCCACTGATGGTTAAGAGGACCCCGCTACCCGTAATACCGATAACAAACGAGGCCGCGGCGGCAAGTATCACGTTAATGGAAAAGAGGACCACCGATAAAATAATTCTACCAACCTTCATCTCCGCCTGCCTGAATTTGGATCCAAGCGACATTATAACCATCCCCATTAAAGCACTCAACACACCAACGGCAACCATGATCGAAAAGACCACCATCAACTCACTCGGGAGTATCGGCTGCGACAACATCCATCCGGAAAGCGATATCACAATTATCCCGGAAAGGACTTGCGCGAAACCGAAGGTGATAAAGCCCCACATCCCTAGACTTCGGAAAGTCTGCTCCAAGTCAAGCCTCCTCTGGGCGCCATGAATTGATGCCCGAAAATATTAAGCTTTATATTTATATAACTTATTTCACGCTCCCTCACTTGAGATTTTGGAAGCAAAAATTTTTCCCGCAACTACTTCTTGTTATATCCTATCCGCCATGATTTCAGCGTATCTGGCTAGCTCATCCAATCGTTGGGTGTTGGAACTTAGAAATATTGCGAAGTTACGCGTTTTGAAACCACAGCCCGACCCACTCTCATATAGAATCCAAGTGGTTTCGTCCCCGATTTCGGGGCCAGATACGGTCATCGAGGGTGACAGTCCCTGGAGGCGATATTCATAGAACCCCTTCGCACCGTCCGAAGATGAAAACCTGAAAACTTGCGGATACAAATAATTATTACTCGGCAGAGTAAAAACTCTAAAGTACGCAGTTTCATATCCAAATGCCTGCAGCTGGCTGTAAAACTGCTGAGGGCTGACGCCATACTCTTGCGATAATAAATTCGCATACTCATCTATGGAGACCCAGTTATCTACACCAGATACGAAGGAACCGGGGGGCAGGTCGTTCAGCTCCAACACGACATCGGCAGGATCTTTTGCGGATGTCCCACCCATCAATGCGCTGCTCCCCAAAAGCAACAAAACGGCGGCAATTATTGCAACGATTACGACGATTCCAACGCCGAGCAAAATTTTGATGTTTTTCCCATTAACCACAGCTTTTTCTGACTCCCTGTGTTCCATTCCTGAAATTATTTTTTTGGATTTTTTTCTGGGCTCCGCCTTTACAAGCATTTTGCTCGATGGTAACTTGGACCCGCACACGCCGCAGAACTGGCTCCCATCTGGATTTCTCTCGCCGCATTCTGGACAGTAGACCAACGTGGTCGCCTCCTAATACAATTTAAGTCTCCAAGACACTCCTTAAATTACTAATTAGTCCTAAACATAAAGATAGAAGTTATGTGCCTAGCTGGTCGCACCATTCTAGGGACCTTCGGGCTTCCACCCCAGCACAAACGAAAAGCCGAAAACATCCCTAGGAAACCGAGATTGAGCTGCAATACTACTAGCTGACCGAGGAGGGCGAACAGATCAGGGAGGCAAAATTGCCACAAGCAATTTGATCATCAAACATGTTCCATTTCCCGAAGCTTCCGTTTGATCAGCCCCGCGACCTCGGGGTCCTGCAGCTGCTGTCGCTTCGTATATCTTGTCCAAGGACAGGGTGGTTGCCGGCGAACACCCGCCCAAAAACCCAATAAACCGGCTCTCCGAGGCGATTTGACGTTTGAATTTTTCATAACCTTAGCGGATATCTTTTGATTGATTCAATGCTCGCATTTCCTCCGCTACCGTTGACGATAGTCCATCCATACTTTTGTCGGGATCAGCAAGCAGGCTGGAGTGTACGCTCCTTGATTAATCGCCGGAACTGGGACGGGATCAGCATCGCTAGGGTCAAAAGTGAAAAAACTCAAACATGCCGGCCCGCGCTTCTTCCAACGATATCAGCCTCCTGACCTTTCCCAGTTTGACCTCCAGCCTAGAAGTGACCGGTTCGAGTAATTTGAAAACCTCTCCCTTTTTAACCAACACCTCTTCTGGCAGGCGCCCAGTGCTCTCGATTGTACTCAAAAATTTCTCTATGAACTCCGACCCATAATCCGGTGGCCCCGCCAAATGGGCGTTCAAAATGAGGCCCGAACGGTGATCTACGAGCAAGAACGAGAGGGGGAAATAGGGCCTTTCCCCACCCTCCGCGCCGCCCGGAAAGTAGAAAAAATCAGCTTCCCAAATTCCCCGACTGCGCGAGGCGGTCTCCCTAATTCTTTCCAAACGGGCCTCATCTACCGGCTCAGCCACAATTTCCGCCCCCTCCAGCGGGGACGGTTCCAACCATTTCTCCTTCCACCTCAAACCTTCTCCTTCTTTCTCTGGCCCCCTGACCAGATAGTGATTCTCCTTAGGCGGGGCGAGCATGCCTTCGTCTTCCTTGAAGCGGAGGGCGACCACAATCGCCTGTTGTAAGGCCAACGCCAGATATCTCGCTTCCTCCCCTGTCAGATACCAGGGAAGGTAACCGGGCCGATAACTCCGAAACAGCGGCCACGATTTACGCCCTCTAAATTTGAGCCCCAGCTCTTTTATTAATTGCAAATCTGGCCCCCGCAGGATTTTTCTGTCTTCAAATGATGCCATCAGACATTTCTGAATATGCAAAACATCAACATCGCCCGGGAGAATCTCTCCTGATTGGATTTTCAGATATCCCTCTAGCCCATCTGTTCCCAGATAGACGGCCAGGGCAAAATGTTCACCGAGTTCCCCCATCACGCAGCAGTAGCCAATTTCACCATTTGCAGGATTTTGAACTCCAAATACATCCGAGTCCCACATCCAGTTCCAGCACTCAATTTCCTTGAATTTTATTGCCGCATCGTACAAGTTCTTCCATTCCTGAACAGACGGTGATGAATCGCCCATTTTAGTGCTCTCCGTATTTAGCTAATGTGCCTTCCGGATTAAAAGTTGATTTCGCCCAACGTTCTGAACGCATCTGAAGTTCCGAGTGAAGTTTGAGATTGGACGGAGTTGGTGGAGCCAAATACAAATAAACGTCTCCACTCGGGCTTCCAGTTCACCGCCGCAACCCACGGCAGCCCCTTCATTGTATCATGGGCTAAATTACCACAGCCATTAATTTGCCCCGGTCAAATTCTCATCGGGTATGA
>CAYUMT010000082.1:0-7205 GCA_964446015.1 Hadarchaeota archaeon (SeqCode) | reverse complement strand
GGTTGCGCACAACCTGCGCACCTACGCGCGGGCGCGCGCAATAAAGAGAATGGAAATTTTTATTTGTTATATATTTATTAGACAACCTCCATCAAACCAAAAAGCATTTAACAGCCAAAAATTTGGTTTAAAGAGGTAGTACATTGAAACTTTTTAAAATAGAATTAAGGGAAGAGCCACCTCATATCAAAACTCAGATATTTTATTTACTTGCATCATTGGCGTTGGTGTTCTTGATAATTGCAGTTTTAATTGCTTCAACGGGGGCTGATATTCCGGTTGGTTTTCGAGAATTTTTTATTGGGCCCTTTAAAAATATACAAAATGTGGCCGAGATTCTTGTGGCAACTACTCCTTTGTTGTTCATTGCACTGGGTTTGAGTATTAGCTTCAAATCTGGGTTTTGGAACATCGGCGCCGATGGTCAATTGTACGCAGGGGCTACACTTTGCACGGGAATGGTCCTCGCTTCAAAGGGGTATGGAATACCGTCTGTAATTTTCATCCCCCTGCTCATGACGATTGGTTTTTTAGGCGGTGCTCTGTTGGCAATGTTTTCAGCGGTATTGAAAACTAAATTCCAGATAAATGAAATAATTGTGACAATTCTGTTGAATTATATCATGATTTATCTCGTAAGTTATTTATTATTTGGTCCATTCATGGACCCTATTACCGCTATGCCCCAATCTGAGTTTTTTCCGTTATCGGCTAGATTTCCAAATCTAATACAGGGAACTCGACTGCATATGGGTTTTTTCTTTGCCGTTGTGGCTGTTCCCTTAATTTACCTGATTTTTAACAAAACTGTTTTTGGGTATCAAGTTAAAACAATAGGCAACAGTTTGAACGCAGCTCGTTTTGCGGGTGTAAACTTGAACAGGACCTTCATATTAGTTGCCGTATGTACTGGAGGTCTTGCGGGTCTAGCAGGTATGGGTGAAGTATCTGGTCTTTTTTACCGGCTACGAGGAGATATATCTGCAGGATATGGATATACTGCTATTTTGGTTGCCCTACTTGGAAAAAACCGGCCGGGATGGGTAGCCTTGACAGCGATACTATTCGGGTTTTTATCCGTCGGAGGCATACAAATGCAAATTGTTACAGGAGTACCCTTTGCACTCGCATCGGTTGTATCAAGCCTAATTTTTTTGGGTGTACTTGCTGCTGCGGCTCTGACTAGATATAGAATCAGTTGGAGGGGTAAATAATGTCCGTGGAAATCTTTATTACCGGTTTTCTCGCCGCCAGCTTCCGTATCGCTACTCCAGTTTTTTTGGCAGCCTTAGGGGAAACCTTTGCCGAACGTAGCGGTGTGCTTAACCTTGGTGTTGAAGGGATGATGGTAATGGGAGCCTTTGCTTCTTTTTTGACCGTCTATTTCTATGGAAATTATTGGCTAGGGTTGTCGGTAGGGTTAATCGCAGGTGCGCTATTTAGTTTAATTCACGCTTTCATGTCCATAACACTTAAGGTTAACCAAGTCGTAAGCGGACTCGCAATTACTATTTTAGGGTTGGCATTGTCTACGTTCTTATATATAGGCTTTTTTGGACGCACGAACGTGGTTGTAGAAACTTGGGCACCGACTAAAATACCCATCTTGAGTGAAATCCCTGTTATTGGGCCAGTTTTGTTTCAACAGCACATTATTACATATTTTGCGATTGTTTTGGCTGGGGTTTCCGCAATATTTCTTTCCCGCACTACGTGGGGTTTGGTTATTAGGGCAGTGGGAGAAAATCCTTCGTGCACGGATAGTTTGGGTATAAGCGTATATCGCCCGCGTTATCTTTGTACTATCTTTGGAGGGCTTATGGCTGGCATGGCGGGAACGTATTTGACCTTAATATCATTTAATTCATTCTTCCCTAACATGACGGCGGGTCGTGGGTGGATAGCTATTGCGTTGGTGATATTTGGGCACTGGAGTCCTTCTTGGGTTTTTGGGGGGGCATTATTATACAGTTTATTTGATTCGTTCCAACTGAGACTTCAATCTTCAGGTATCCCTTTCCCCAGCCAATTTTCATTAATGTTTCCTTATCTTCTCACATTAATCGTATTGATGTTGGTGGCTAGAAGGCGACGTAGACCAGCGGCTTTGGCCAAACCATACATTAGAGGTAAATGATAAACCTAAATTTACGCAGCGAGTTATGGGTAGTTAAAAGATCTAGGAGCGATGTTTATATTTGACGGTCCACCAAATACTCCTTTAGCTTGGTTTCACTCCAAACCGTCGAATGATAAGCGAAATAAAACCCCGACAGCAAGAGTCACGAGCTGAAGCTTACTAACTCCACTAAGGGACATATCACAGCCGAGGCGACGAAAAGACCTGTGTCATCGACCCAAGGCCTGGCCAACCTACCAAACTCGCTGTGGCTCCGCTCCGCGCTAAGAACTCACGGAGATATGAGAACTTGAGTTACATGAGTGGTCAAGATCCGTGTTTCGTTTTGCAAATAAAGTTCGTGCGCCAAGTTAGAGAGTATTTCAAATCAAAAGCCTATTTTAGAAATTCCCAATAATCCTCTGGTGCTGCCTCGATAGGCTCGATTACGAGTTCGCCTGCCTTGATTCTCCTTTCGACTTCTTTAACTTCATTCATAATATCAGAGGGCACTTTATCAGGGAGGTGCACTCTAAATACCGCTCCGCCATCCGCCAGACCGTAGTAGTACTCTCTGGCCGAATACGTACCTGCCATAACGCTAGAAATTATCTGATCAAAAATTGTATCCAAAATCCAATTGGAACTACATATCACCGCCCCTGGAGCCACATCTTTATCTGGAGTGTCATATTGTAGTGGAGAGTAGTACACTCCTTTTTGCTGGGCGGCTTCGCTAGATCCGACGCAGTCACCACTGATAAAATCAGCTCCTGCTTCAATGTGGGATATTACTGCTTCCTTAGCTGTCACAGGATCATACCATGAGTGTAGCCAAGTAAATCTTATTTCCACGTCTGGATTAGCGTCCTTCGCTCCCTGAATGTAACCGTTGAAGTACCTGTTAGCATTTCTTACAGGGAACTGCCCTAACATCCCGAGCATATTAGTTTTAGTCATTTTGCCAGCAAGGTACCCACACAAATATGCGCTTTCGTGCAAGTAGCTATCAAAGTGCCCCGCATTGGGTGGAACCTGCTCCGGGGGTGGGTAGAGGAGATTAAGCTCAGCGCCCCCGCCGGCACCAAATACAGCGATGTCTGGGTAAGATAAAGTAATCTCTTTAACAGCATCCGGATAAAAACTGCAAAATATGATGATGTCAAAACCTTCTTCAGCATAACCTCGTCCAACACGTGTGGCGTCAGGCACTGACACGCCCTCAGTATATTCATATACAAGGTTACTGTACTTTTTAGTCATATTGGTCATAGAAGTATGCTGGGTCATGTTCCAGCTATGAGCCATAGCGGGAGATTGATATATCATCGCCACCTTCAGCTGCTTTATAGGAGTTGTCGTTGGGGTCGTCGTTGGAGTTGTCGTTGGGGTCGTTGTAGGAGTAACAGGTGCTGCGGGCTGGGTTCCCAAGTAGATCCCCGCTGCAGCTATGACGACTATTATAACAACCACGGCGACTATTAAACCAGTCTTAACCATTTCAACCTGTAAAAGACTTAAAATTTAGGGTATTTAAACCTTTTCTCCACGAATGGGAAGCGCTATTAGCATCCTCACGAAGAACAAACAATTATTTACACGATACACCAATTAACAGAACGAGGGATTGAATTAGCTACAAGAATACCCCCTGGAATTTTGGAAGTATTGGATAGGGCTCACTCGGGCCCTACTTATACCGAAAAGGAGTGGAACACAAAGGTCATACCGAAAGGGGTTGCCGAGAAGCTCAAGGAACACGGACTGGAAAAAACCTGCGACCCCAAAAATCCCATAAACATGGACGATGGCCTTGCAGACGAGTTCTTCAAGGCCGGCTTCGAGTTCGCGGTCGAGACCGGGATGCTCTGCCTTGACACGCGGAGGGTGATAAAGTTCAGCGAGGAAGAGCTCAAGGAGGTGCTTAAGGCAGCTCCCAGTGAAGTCAATTTGGGGCAAGGCTCAGACCGGATAACGATGAGAGAAAGGAGGCCAGAAGATAAAACACCGCCAGCATTCGCAGCTCCATTGGGTATAGCAGTTTCTGAAGATCTATGGATCCCGCTTATGTTGGGCGTTGCGCAGTATCGAGAAATAGATTACCTCGAGGGCGCTTCCCTGGAAACAGTTTATGGTAGACCAATTAAGTCAGGCACACCATACGAGACGTTAGCTGGGAACTTACAGGCAAAGATGCATCAAGAAGTAATTAGAAGAGCTTGCAGGCCGGGCATAGCCGCTTCGGCCGTAATTACAAGCCCGACCGAATATGGTCAATTTGGCGGCTACGGTGTAGTCGGCGGGTACAAGCCGACCGATGTGGCGATCGTTCTTTTTCCATCCGAGTTGAAGACTACTTATTCATGTTTGCATAAGGTGGTCCAAGCGGTTAATGTCGGAGGAATAATCCGAACAGGCTCGTGGTCCATGATCGGTGGATACTCCGGGCCTCCTGAGGGTTCAGCTATTTCAGCTATCGCACTTATTATTTTGGGGGTGCCTGTCCATCAGGCTGTTTACAGCGGGGGTGTGGCCTTCGACATTAGATACAATGGTAACTGTGGCAGGGACGCTCTTTGGGCGGATACCGTCTTGCATCAAGCCGTAAGTCGAAAAACCCATTTTGTGACTAATTCATTAATTAATCAAGTGTCAGGTCCTTGCACCGATATGCTCCTATACGAGTCGGCCGTAGGATTGATGAGCCTTTCCGTATCAGGAGCGAGTTTGTCAATCGGGACTCGATCAGCTGGAGGCAAGTATACTAACTATCTAAGCCCGTTGGAGGCAAGATTCTGTGCTGAAGTCTTCAAAACATGCGCTGGGATGAAGCGTAGCGATGCAAACGAGATTGCCAAGACCCTAATACCCAAATATGAGGACAGGCTGATGAACCCACCAAAGGGCAAAAGCTTCACGGAATGCTTCGATTTAAAGACACTCAAACCCACGAAAGAATGGCAGGACATCTACGACCGCGTATGGAAGGAGCTAGAAGACCTAGGATGTACTAATATTAATTTCTAGGCTAAATTTTCAGTGTTCTTGAGGCAAGAAGTTGAAAAATGTGATTAAAAGAATGGAAAATCATATCCTGTAATAGGATACCTCGAATCCCTCCCAGATCGCATCTTTAATTCTTCTAGGTTGGATAACATCGCCTATCAGAAAAGTTTTGTCGACGACGTCCTCCAAATTTTTAACAACGTCATTTCTCGGCTCCATACCTGTGGCAAATACGACACTGTCCGCTTTTACGAAGCCCTTATTTCCCTGAGCACGATGCACAACAACGCCATCTTCCGTAATTTCGGTAACGCGAGTTCCGGTCATAACGTTAACATCCTCGACCATTTCCTCAAGAGCCACCCTTGAGGTGTCGTCGATATCCTCCGCGATGTTTTCCAGCATTTCTATTATTGTGATGGTTTTCACTTTGTCTTTGAGATGCGCCGCCAGTTCACAACCCGTGGCACCTCCGCCCACTATCACTGTGTTCTCCTTAGGCTCGTATTTTCCCGAAAGTACATCAGCGGCGGTTTTGACCTCTTGTCTTTCAGCGCCTTGAATCTTTGGTAATTCGTAACGGGCACCGGCGGCAATTATCAGGGCATCTGGAGAGTATCTTTTAAGCGTATCCCTGGTGACCATGCTGCCTAGGTGGACTTTCACACCTTCTTTTTTTAACTGAGTCCTGTAGAATTCGATTAAATCGAGCATGTCTTTCTTGAACTCAGGCACGGAAGCTATGTTAACGTTCCCACCAAGTTCTCTTTCTTTTTCATATAGCTCAACATCATGGCCTCGCCTAGCTGCCACCAGCGCCGCCTCTAAGCCGGCAGGGCCACCACCAACGATAAGTACCATTTTGGGCTCGGGTGCCTTTTCGATGTTATAATCCAAAGTTATTTCTCTACCGGTCTGGTAATTAACTGCGCATCCTTGGTAAGCTCCTATGCCAGAGAGCTGTAGACATTCATTGCACCGGATACAAGGCCTTACATCTTCCAACCTATCTTCCTTGATTTTATTAGGCAGGTGGGGGTCTGCGAGTAATGATCTTCCTAGGACGACCATATCCGCCTTACCCTCAGAAATGATTTGGTTCATTAATGGTGCCCTCGATATGGAGCCGACAGCTAAGACGGGGATGCTAACAATTTTCTTTATACTTTCCGCCAAGTAGACTAGGTTGCCCTTTTTCAAGTACATCGGGGATATGCCGTGGTGAGGCGTTTCGTATATCGAACCAGACACATGAATATAATCTAAACCTCTTCCTTCCAAAATGCTGGCAAATCGCTTGGCATCGTCAAGCTGTAAACCCTCCTCCTTGAATTCATTGGCACTGAATCTGTAGCCCACACAGAAGTCTTCCCCAACCTTTTCCCTTACCTTCTCGAAGACCTCCATGGGAAGTCTTACCCTACCATCAAAGTCCCCACCATATAAATCGTCCCTTTTGTTTGTGTAAGGTGAGAGAAAATTTTGCAAAAGATAACCATGCGCGCCGTGTATCTCCACACCATCGAAGCCAGCTTTTTTTGCCCTTGAGGCTGCCCTGCCAAAATTCTCGACTATTTCTTTGATTTGCCCGATTGACAAGACCTCGCAGTAATTTTTTCTACCAAGGATCCTGCTGAGGAATTCACAGGGAATGTTTGAAGGCGCGACAGGAAGTTTCCCACCCGGAATTACCTCAGGGGTTGCTTGCCGGCCACCGTGACAAATCTGCAAAATAGCCCTTGACCCATGGAATTGAATTGCATCTGCAAGTTCGTTCAACCCTGGGAGTAGATGGTCACTATATGCCCCTAGCTGGCTTATGGACGACTTGCTCCTGTCTTCATCAATGTATGCATACTCCGTTATTATGGTGCCGACACCGCCCTCTGCTCTTTCTATGTAATATTGGATCATCCTTTTCGTAACGGATCCATCCGGCCCAGCTAAACGTGAAGACATAGGCGACATTACAAGTCTGTTTTTTGTCTTCACATTTCCAAGATTTCCAGGGTCAAATAGCGATGTCAGACCAACACCAAATAACGTACATTTTTATCTTTAAAAATATTCAGAAGGCGGT
>CAYUMT010000081.1:0-7432 GCA_964446015.1 Hadarchaeota archaeon (SeqCode) | reverse complement strand
GGCTTTGTTTAATAAGTCATTTTTCACCCCCACTTTTTAAACACGAGGCACTTTTAAAACAAAGCCACTGGGATAGTTCTCTACCCAAATTCTAATCAAATAGTGGCTTTTAGTTAGTTAAACTAGTGACTGATACGGCTTTCCACTGGGATCGGAAACGTTTTCTTTGTTCTTCGTTATTAAATAGAGCTGCTACTTTAAACGATTAAAATGCCAAAATTCGCTGCATAACTTGATAAGGCATCAACAATCTGACTCACGGTCATTTCATACAATATTTCGCTTTTCGTATTTTCCTAAGTCCTCAAGCTCTTCTGCGATATATCCAATATCCAGTTCATCAAGTTTGGCTCTGGTTGGAACGCCGTCTGCGGTCCAGCCCCTAAGTTTATAGTATTCATCAAGCATCTCGGAATATTTTTCTATTTCTATCCTTTCGCCTTTGAATGGTCCTTCATATATCGGAACCTCAAGAAATCTCCTAGGAGGATAGTCGTCTGCTCTTGTTATACCCCTCTCAACGATGAAAGCCCGCTCAACGTTGTACACTCTTTCAGCTGCCTTCCCCATCCTGTTTTCATCCATATCCACGCCGGTTGCTGCAGAAAATATCTCCGCTAATTCTTTAACCGCACCTAGTTGACCCATCCATACTGTTGGAAATTTACAGACTTCTAAACAATCTGCGACTGTGTTGCGAGTTTCTGCCCAAATTGTCAATGCAGCTTTGCCCTCGTATGTCTTTGGATCACACGCTGCCCGTGTGCCCAATGCTTTCTCTGCATCCTCTGGAGAACCCCATTCGATACGGCTCAGACCTCTTAAGTGATCAGCTCCTCTAGTCGAAACACTATACGCTAAAGCCGATCCTCTCGCTACCCTACCTTCAGTTTGTGAGTAATCCAAACATTTTGTATGTACCACATATCTCTCCGCAACTTTTCCAATCCTCCTTGCTGCGTTTAGCAGACCTTCCGCTAAGATATTGCCAAATCCATCGCGATTCGCGATTTTATTTATAATCTCTATCATCGCTCCATAGTTTCCCCATTCGAGTCTAATCCCATCCATATCCTCCTCGCTGATTATACCTCGCTGGTAAAGTTCCATGGAAAGGGCAATTGCATTTCCCGTTGTTAAAACATCTATCCCATATTTGTTACACAAGTTATACATGTGCAGTATGGAAGGAAGATCCGAATTCCCGCAATTGGGACCTATCGCATGTACTGAATATTCTGGTCCCTCACCAATTTCCCCGTCGAATGGTCCGCCCTTAATCCTGTAGAAATGACTGCAATGCATTGAACATCCAAAGCATGCTTTTGATTTTATCGAGTGATTTTTGAGGAAGGCCATACTGCTGACCGCGTCCAATTCTGGAAATACGTTTGTTTGCCAATTCCTGATTGGTGCGAGTCCCGACATCCCCAACACTTTTTCTAACCATAGGGTCCCCTCAACAGCCCAAGCTTTACATAAACTGTGTGCTTCTAATGTCTCGCGCACCTTTAAGCAGAGTTCCTCAAACTCCCTCGGCCTCGCTATCTTGACCCCCTTACTTCCACGAACAGCTATCGCCTTCAGATTCTTCGAACCCATTACTGCACCCATCCCCGTCCGCCCAGCAGAATTCTTAAGCCCTGTTCTTACATTTGCGAATCTGACCAACTTTTCACCGGCAGGCCCTATACAAGCCATCTGAATTTCCTGATCCCCTAACTCCTCCCGGATTATTTTTTGCGTCTCCCAAGTATCCTTGCCCCAGATATCGACCGCATCTTTAAATTCAACTTCATCGTCATTTATCCACAGATACATGGGCTTCTTGGCTTTACCGTTTATCAATAGGTGGTCAAAACCTGTATACTTCAGCTCTGGTGCGAAAAATCCACCAGAATTTGAGTCACCGAGAATTCCGGTTAACGGGGATAATGCAGTCACATTATATCTCCCAGCACTAGGGCCTGTTGTACCGGTTAACGGACCAGTACCAAAAATTAGGATATTCTCGGGGCCAAGTGGATCGATTCCGAACTTGAGTTCATCATGGAGCAACTTCACGTTTATCCCCCTTCCGCCTAAAAAGTTTAAGGTCAAGTCCTTGTCCAAGGGTTTCTGCACGACTTTTTCATTTGAGAGGTTAACCCTCAGAATTTTTCCCGCCCAGCCAAAAATCGTTGTCACCTTCCTATGGGGTTATGAGTTTCCTCGTCAACTCCCCAAGTTTCTGGGCTGCCTCCCTCTTTTTCATTAGGATTGCTTGAGAAGCAGGTATGTACTGTAGAGCCTTGGGTTCGCAAAATTTAACACACACTGGATTACCCTCACAGAGGTCGCACACTAGTGCCTTTTTCCCTACTATATCAATCGTGATGGCGCCGAAGGGACACGCCATGGCACACATCTTGCAGCCGATACACGTTTCATGATCTATTAAAATGGCATTGGTTTCCGCGTCCCTGTGTATTGCCGCTACAGGACAGACCGCCTCACATACGGGTTCGTCACACTGCACGCAAACCATTGGCACATCCGCCCCTAACTCCTCCCATTTTATAGCGTGTATTCTGGATTTCGATGGGTTGCATTCCTTTTCATGATGCAGGGAACAAGCTACCTCACACAACGTGCAACCAGTACATTTTCCGTAATCAGCAAACAAAATTTTCTGTTTTATTATTAATCCTCCTTTGAATATTTTGGATGTCATCTATAATGATGCTATTTTCTCACGCATTTAATGCTTTTTGGAAACTCCATGAGGCGGAAAGATTTAAGAAAAATAAAAATTGAAGGTTTTAATGAATTCAAGGATAGCTGGGTACACATGAAAATTATTATTATAGGAAATGGCATTGCCGGTTTCACTGCAGCGAAGATTATAAGGAAATTTGGCAAAAATGATGATGTTATTGTGATTTCCGAGGAAAAATACCCCATATACTCCCCCTGCGTTTTCCCGAACTATTTGTCAGGCGAAATCAACATGGAGCGCATTTTTCTAACCAGCCTTGAAGATTATTTGAAGATGGGCATCCGCCCGATTTTTGACAAAAAGGTCATCCGGGTTTACACAGATGAGAAAAAGGTGCTTCTAAAAGGGAGAAGATCCCTCCTATATGATAAATTGGTAATTGCGACAGGAAGCGAGCCGATAATCCCTAGAATCGAAGGGGTGCAGAAAAAGGGGGTCCTCACATTAAAAAATATAGGAGCCATCGATGAACTTCTCGCTTACCCTAAAGGGAAGATTGCGATCATTGGGGCTGGTTTCATCGGTGTGGAAGCCGCAATAGCCCTGAAGGTAAAGGGGTATGATGTTACTTTAATCGAATCATTGGACCACGTGTTGCCGGCAGCATTCGATGAGAAGGCGTCTCGCTTTATCGAGAGGATCCTCCAGAAAAATGAGATCAAAATTTTTACCAGGGAGGAAGTAACCCAAATCTTTGGTGGTAAAGAAGTTGAGGGCATAGAAGTGGGTGGTCAAGAAATCAAATGTGACGTGGTGGCCTTAGCTACCGGAATGAAGCCAAGGGTCGACTTGGCCAAACGCGCTGGGATAACGATAGGCAAGCTCGGCGGTATCTTGACCGACGAGCGAATGTCAACGAGCGCCAAGGATGTATACGCATGCGGTGACTGCACGGAATCGAGGGATATACTCACAAGCGAAAATGCCTTGATCCTTCTCTGGCCAAACGCCGTGCTTCAAGGAAAGACAGCTGGCTATAACTGCGTTGGCGTGAGAAGAAAATATCGAGGTTTTATAAGGGTAGTGGGTATGGATATTTTTGGAGTCCATGTTGCATCTATCGGGCATATCGCGGCTGCAATAGGCGATGCCACTATTACAGAAAAAGTTTATGGGGATATATATCATCAATTGGTCCTCAAAAACGGAAGTATAGTCGGAGCCCAATTCGTAGGCAAAACTGAGGATGTGTGGTCATTTTTTAGAGCAATCTTGATGCGCCTGCGCGTGGAGAATATAGCAGGAATGAAGAGAGAATTTCTCTCGGCAAACCCCTGGTGCATAAAAATTAGGCAATATCTCTAAAACGATACCTCTCCTCAACACGAAAAGTATTCTGCTAATTAGCAAGAAAAATAAATTAATGGCTTTAAACAACATTCCGGTGACAGTACTTAAATCAGATTTAATGTTTTTCTCTAATAAACGGCTTGGTTAATTCCGCCGGGGAAACCTGTCTCCTCGATACCACAACCAAGGCAATCAACGTGAGAAGATAAGGAAACATTAAAGAGAATTGGAAGGGAATTGGTAAACCCGAAGCTTGAAGTCTAAGCTGAAATGAATCCAAAAAGCCGAAAAATAATCCCCCCACCAAGACCCAAGAAGGTCTCCAGCGAGAAAACACCACTATTGCAAGAGCTATCCATCCACGTCCCGCTGTCATTTTAGTGAAGAATGTATTGAAATACGCCAATGTCAAAAACGCTCCTCCCAAGCCAGCCATGAACCCACCAAAAATTACACAAAGATAACGCAAGCGCATTACCCTTATGCCCAACGTGTCACAAGCTCTAGCATTTTGACCCACCGCTCTAATCGCTAAACCCCATGTGGTGCGCTTAACAAATATTATGGAAATCAAACTCATAATAATTGCAAAATATGTAATAAAGTGTAGTGAGAAAAAACTTGGTCCAATAATTGGGATTTGACTCAAGATGGGTATGGGGGTTGGCGCCCATATCTCAATCGTTTCGATTGCGCGCCCCAAGAATGCTATGTATACAAATTGAGATAAAAACAAACCCAAAATGGTAAGTGCGAGTCCGCTTATGACTTGGTCAACCTTTAGTGATATAGACATGTAAGCGTGAACTAAGGCCATTGCTCCTCCTGTAATTAACCCTATCAATAATGCCAGCCAATAATTTCCAGTGACGAGAGCAGCTAAAAAAGAGGCAAGGGCCCCCATTATCATCATGCCCTCAACCCCAAGATTGAGTACACCGCTGAGTTGGCCGTAAAGTTCCCCCGTAGCGGCTAGTAACAGAGGGGTGGCGATGCGAAAGCTGGCAACAATCAGGCCAATAAGGAAAACTTCCTCTGCCATTTATCTACCTCTCAATTTGATTTTATAAAGACTCAGATACTCACTACCAATTATGCTGAAGAAAATTATGGCCTGAGCAACAAACGAAATTGCAGAAGGTATTCCCGTAGCGGTTTGCATCTCAAATCCCCCAACTATTAAAGCAGAAAATAAAACCGCTACCAATGCCACCAGCCCAGGTCTTTTCTTTCCCAGCAGAGCGATTAAAATGGCAGTATATCCGTATTCTGGAGAAATATCCCCGCGTAAGCGGTAAAAAACTCCCGTTACTTCGCCCACTCCTGCCAGACCTGCTAAACCCCCACACATTATCGCAGCAAGTAAGAGCGTCCTGCTTATTTTTATACCTCCAAAACTAGCTGCCTTCAAACTGCCGCCTATTGCTTTAATTTGATACCCCAAAACGCTCCTATTCAAAATCATGTGGATCAAGGGAACAGAAAAAAGAGCTAAGAAAAGGCCCATATGTAATCTGGTCCCCTCAATCAATTTTGGAATTCTAGCGGAAAGTGGGAAAAGCTCAGTTTGGGGCATCCCGGTTAAGGGGTCCATCCAAGGTCCGTATAATAAATAACTTACAATATAAATCATGATAAAATTTTGTAGCAGTGTTACAATTATTTCGTTAATCTGAAATTTGACTTTTAATAAAACTGCGAGTAATATCCACAAAGCGCCGCCTAAAAATCCAATCACTAAAAGCAAAATAATGAGGAATCCAGATGGTATTTCAATTCCCTTTAAAGCTAATACCGTTGCGGTACACAACAACGCTCCCGCATAAAACTGTCCCTCCCCGCCGATGTTCCAGAAGTTCATTTTGTAAACTGGAATCAACCCCATTGATATAAGTAACAAGGGAGTTGCTGTCATTAATATTTCAGTTATATTATGTATGTTTCTAAAAGGTGAAGTAAGAAGTTCTTGAAAGGCAAATAATGGGTCTGCTCCCGTCAAAGAAATTATAAATGCAATCAAAAAGAAAGCCAGCGCCAAACCCACCAGTACATAAAATAACTTAATTTTCTTATTTGGAGGTTCCTCTCTTATTTTTAATCTCATACTAGTCATATGAGCTATGTAAATAGCAATTTTTAAACATTTCTAAATCCTAGCAAGATTTTTGGGGACCCTTGAGTTACTTTTTACTTATTAACCTGGGCTCACTCTGTTGAGGCAGATTTTTTAATCCAGTGGAATACCAAAGTCCTTTATCCGTTCGTGCATCCTTGTATAAAGCTCGAGCAATTCCTTTTTAGGCTTAAAGGTTATCCTATCATAACCTTCGTCAAAACTCATACCCTTTTTGTATTTAGCTAGCTCCTCTTTAGGAATTAATGGCAAAATCTTCTTCACGATCTCGTTTGCTTCTTCTCTGTCCAGTTTAGATCCAGCACGGGCTAACTCTATACCCCATTCAACATCAAGAGGTCCGCCCAGATTCAACCTTTTAGGACGATTGGGTCTGCCCTGAGCGCATACTGTAGCGGTCCCGGATGGCATGGAACCAATTTGAGCTGCCGTCTCAAGGAACCAACGTTCAATGCCTGGTTCTGAACCCTGTACAAAAGTTGGCATATACTTGAGGTTGGTATTCCTTGAAGCAGCTTGAATTATTAAGTTTTTAGCCCAAACACATTCCGGGGTATTAACCAGATCAAAATTGTGTACAATGGCAACATAGTTGAGAGTATAGTCATATTTTAGGAGTGCCTCACCTAGTAAGGTTGCAGCTACATTATGAATCACAGCGCTCTCAAATGTTCCGGTAAAACTTCCAACATCTGCGGATACGTTATCAAATACGCAGCATCCATATTCGTGCGCTAAGTGCGCGGAAATGAGGACATCATCTTGGAGTTTATATCCCTCCGGAAGATGAGAACAACATACTCCGTCTGTTGGTCTTAGGTGGTCTGAATCCATTGACCCCAAAATGACTGAGGCTTTCATGGCAAGAGGATAACTCAACACGTGCAAACCTTCTTTGCCTGCCCTCCTAATGCCCTCCCTAGCCCATTCTACCGCTCGTCTAGTAGCATATACTTCCAACGGCGTACCCCTGATCCGTCTACCATCAATGTCCCACATATTAAATATTTGACCGAATCCATCAACAGGTAGAGAAGTTACAGATTGAGTGATGGGAACGCACAAATGCTCTTCATAGGGGGCGGCCGTCGATGCCCAGATGAATGGTACGCTTCTTTCATCGGGACGCCTTGCAGCCATCTTTCTGGAATCCCTTCCAGCTCCGACTGTTATTTCTTTTGGAACCGCTTTAATAGCATCTTTGATCTCATCCTCGGTAACGTGAAACACTTTTCCTTGATCCGAGGCAT
>CAYUMT010000080.1:0-7476 GCA_964446015.1 Hadarchaeota archaeon (SeqCode) | reverse complement strand
GGTTTCGCTATCGATGCTGTTAAAGTATTTTGTCCTTGGCCTTCCTAATTGTTGATAATATATTTGTTTATTCAGTCTATTGCAGAGATGGTTATAGCATTTACCGGACAGTCAACTTGACATAGAAAACATGCCTGACAGTCTTTTGGATATTTTATGCATGCCTTCTTTTTTCCCTCATTGAAATATATAACGTCCATCATACAGGAGTCGACGCAGATTCCGCAGCCTGTGCAGACAGCTTCATCAATCTTACTAATCCTTATATGGTGGGCATTTGGCATGAGTCTCAACCTTCTACCTAAATATCATGTGGGTTATTTTCTCTCTCTCCACTGGCATTTCCCAATCCTCTACTGGAATTGGTTCCTCCCAGAACTTTATCTCCTCATCTTTATACTTGCAAACAATCCACTTTAGCCAGCTTATGTTATCTGTTTCGGGGTAGTCCTCCCTCACAAACCCATCCCTGCTTTCCCTCCTGCGCCGCGCCGCGCGAACCATGACGTCTAATACCTCGATGTAGTTTCTAATTCCCAGAACTTTGGATAGTTCATGGGGATCTTTCGCTAGCATCCTCGACGCACTATTTTTCAGCTCTGATATTTTCTCATTTGCCTTCCTCAGCCTATCCTCATGTAGAAAGACGCCGATGTTTACATCCAATATCTCCGAGATCTTTTCCTGTACCTCATCGAATTCGAGACCATCCTTAACATTTAGTGGTTCCAGAATGTCGCCTTTCATTCTCTCAGCCTGTCCCTTAACTATCTCAGGCCTTTCCGTGCCCAGAGCATATTTTGCGGCACTCTCGCCTGCAAGCCACCCGGAGATTGAGCAACCCGGTAAGGCTCTGATTGGAACCATCGTGGAGGCACCCGCCGCATATAGACCTTCTATGGAGGTTCCCCCCCCTTCGTTTGTTAGGACGCCGCAGGTGCCATTATTGGCCCCCTGTATGTCTGTGACGTATTCGATTTTGTCTTTGGTTAAATCGTATCCGGCTGCGTCAAAAGTGTTCATTATAATAGGTATGGTGACCCTACACAGCTTGAACTTTTCCGGGGTAAAGTGGGTGCAGTCCAAAACTACTGGGCCTCTTCCCTCCCTGATCTCCTTCGCAACAGCTACGCCCGTTACCCACCTATGAGCAGACTCCTTTTTCACGGGATCGTATCTTTCCATGAATAACTCGCCCTTGCTGTTCGTGAGTTTGGCACCCAATCCGAAAAGAATGTTCATGGACGGGGCACATCCAAGATTTGCAAAGTGCAAGCCGCTCTCCATTAGGCCAAGATCCATGTGGACGAGTTCCGCACCAGCTCCGAGGGCCATGGCGTCGCCGTCCGCTGTAAGGTTATTCGGCATGAGGCCAGCCGAAAATGGTTGCCCTAATTTAGCGTATGGGAGCCCATTTGGCCCCCCGCATGCTAGAATTGTGGCCTTTGCGTTGAATATGTGAATATCACCTGTCTGGACGTGAAAGCCGATTGCTCCCACGACCTTTCCTTCGGTAGGATTTTTGCCGTCAGATGTTAAGAGGCCTGTTATCATAATTTTATTTTTCACCACTACCCCTCTTCTGAGCGCCTCATCCCTAATTGCCGACATGAATTGTGGCCCGCCCCCCGCCATCATCGCCGCTCTAGGTACAGTGTCTCCATGTGCCTTTGATCGGACGAACTTTCCGTCATCCTTTACCCATTTCACCCCCCATTCGTCCATCCTTCTCACCATTTCAGCGGTGCCCCTTATGAAATTCTTTAGGGTTCTCTGGTCGACTAGAGGAACTCCTGCATCAATGTATTCTTTATACCAAAGCTCAAAATCGTCCCCTGGCAAATAGCATTGATATGCGCCCGATGATACCGCAGAGCATCCGCTCCTTCCGAAAGAACCCTTATCAACCAATGTGACTTCTACTGGAAACTCCTTTGCCCTTATTGCGACACATGCCCCGGCGATCCCTCCCCCAATCACAAGAACATCCGTTTCTATTACTTTACCAATTTTTTCTAGCTCTGACATTTTTACCAATTTTAGTAATTTTTATTTCCCAAAATACTTACCGCTTGTGCATAGAGAGGGAACATTAAGACCAGCATGCAATCAATATAATAATATTTTTATTCCAATCTGCAGAGAAACAGAGGGGAACTGGTGTATTCCCCCGTTACAAAGGAGGGGATATGATGATACCGTTCATAGAGGTTTTGGACAGGGCACACAACGGACCAATTTGCGAACCTAAGGAATGGGACGTGAAGTTGATACCAGGTAAGGTCAGGGAGAAGCTCAAGGAACACGGCCTTCAGAACACCTGTGATAGGGAAAATCCGATCAACATCGACGACGGATTAGCCGACGAGTTCTGGAAGGCCGGATTCGAACTGGCTATCGAGCTAGGCATGCTTTGCTTGGATACTAAGAGGGTGATAAAATTCAACGAGGACGAGCTAAAGGATGTAATCAGTGAGGCTCCTACTGAGCTGACTTTGGGAAAGGGCGAAGACAGGGTAACTGTTAAAAAGAGGGTGCCAGAGGACAGGGCTATTCCAGGTACTTGTTTTGCGGCAATGGGTATACAAGTTTCTAACGATATATTTGTTCCATTAGTTCAGAGCATTGCACAATACAGAGTAATCGATTGGCTTTCGTTTAGCATACCTGAAAATATTTATGGCAGGGAAATTAGGGCAGGCACGCCATATGAGACTTTGGCCGGTAAAATAGAGTTGATGATGCTTCGGGAGGCGATGAGAAGGGCAGGTAGGCCAAACATGCCTCTTAATGGCGTAGGCACGAGCGCAACCGAATACGGCCAGCTAGGGGCATTCGGAATTAAAGATGGACCCGATATCGGAGTAGTCCTCCCAATCACCGAGCTTAAGACCTCCTATGCCCTATTGCACAAGACTGCGCACGATGTGGTTAATCATGAGGGTATAGATGTCGGCTGTCATTGGTCGATGATAGGTGGTTATGTGGGCCCAGCCGAAGGCGCAGCTGTGACTGCGATTGCTGCAACCTTATTGATAAGAGCAGTTCACCTCTTGACCATTTGTAGCGGCGATGTGATGGATATTAGATATTTGGGCAATACTGGTAGAGATGCTGTTTGGGCTAAGAGCATAGCTCAACAGGCACAAAATAGAAATGTCAGAATAATGACGAGGGGATTTATAAGCCAGCTATTTGGGCCATGCACACCCGAGCTTTTGTACGAAACCGCTGTAGTAGCGATTACAGACGTTGTATCCGGTGTATCATATGAAGTTGGGACTAGGCCAACCGGTTGCAAGTACCCTAACTACGCAAGCGGTCTTGAGAACAAGTTCGCAGCTGAGGTGTCCAAGTCGTCAGCGGGTGTCAAAAGAAAGGACGCAAACGAAATTGTAAAGGCTCTTTTGCCGAAGTATGAGGACAGGCTTCAGAGACCGGACATAGGAAAGAGCTTCATTGAGTGCTTTGACCTCAGGACGTTAAAACCAACCGAGGAATGGCGGGGCATATATAATAGAGTCTGGGAGGAGCTTGCAGATTTAGGCTTTAAAAAGTTATATTAAATCTGCCTGTTTTTGAGGAAAGGTTATATCTTGATTCGTAGGTTTCTTGAAGTTCTGGAGAAGACTCGGCAAGGTGAAGTTTTAACCGAACGAAAGTGGGACACTACAGTTTTTTTAGAAACTCAAGAAGTTCTCAAAGGTCATGGACTTAAGGGCACATACAACAAGGATAACCCGATAAATTCAGATCTCAGTCTGGCGGATGACTTCTGGAAAGCTGGATTTGAACTGGCTCTAAGGCTCGGGATGTACTGTCCCGAAACTGAGCGCAGGGTTAAGTTTTCCGAGGAGGAAATTAAGGAAGCCTTTGATATTACTCCCACTGAATTTGAAATTGGATTTGAAAAGGATAGGATTAAAATCCAACGGAGAATGCCAGAAGATAAAACACCCCCGGTTGTGGCAATGGCGGCCTTGGGTTTAGAGGTTTCGGAGGACCTTTATGTCCCGATATGCCGGTCCATTGCACAGTATCGAGAAGTTGACATGTTGTTCGGTTGTTCTCTCCGCACAATATATGGGCATGAGATACGAGTTCGTTCACCAGAAGAAACCTTATACGGGATGTATGAAGCCCAGTTGGTCAAGGAGGCGTTGAGACAGGCCGGAAGGCCCGGCATGCCGGTCTTTGGAGTTGAGGGGGCCCCCACTGAATACGGCCACTTTGGTGGTTTCTGCCCGGGTGGTTTTGAGCCAGAGAGAACCATAGCAAATGTCCTTTGCCCCAATCCAGGTAAGCTCTCATATCACGTTCTACACAGAGCCGCCCAGGCAAAAAATGGAGGATACCCGATTCAGGGCAGTTGTCCAGTGGATATCTACGGTTACTTCGGCCCGCCCGAAGGAGGGGCTTTGGGCAATATAGCATTTCAGATGCTCGTAAACACAGCTTTACAGCCCCATGTGGCTGGAGGCACTCTTCTTGATATCAGACACCTTGGCAGTACCGGGAGGGAAGCTATTTGGGCTAAAAGCGTGAGCACCCAGGCTAGGAGCAGGTGTACCCCTGTAATCAATATGGGGTTCATCTCTCAGACGAATGGTCCTGATACCTATATGTTACTCTACGAGACCGCCCTAGCCGCTTTAACGTACGGTGTTTCAGGAGACTCGATAGTAGCTGGAACTCGCCCGGCGGGATGTAAATATCCAAACTACTGTAGCAGTCTGGAGAACAAATTTGCTGCGGAGATAACCAAAGCTTCAGCCAAACTAAAGCTGTCGAATGTTAACGATATAGTGAAAAACCTATTGAATGCTATACCTGGTTACGAAGATAAACTTCGAAATCCCTCAAAAGGCAAAAGCTTTGTGGAGTGCATGGACATGGAAACCCTCCAACCCAAAGAGTTTTGGAAGGAAAAGTACGAAGAAGTCTGGAAAAAACTTGAGGATTTAGGTGTGCCGCGTCTTTGAAAGTAAGTTAAATGATTTGATGCTATATGGAAGTGGGGCCGCCGGAATTTGAATCCGGGTCACCAGCACCCCAATCCAGCGTTAGTAAACGTAGCTGGGAGGCTAGACCAAGCTACCCCACGGCCCCTGTAGGGATTCTTTTTAGCCAAATAAATGAGTTCCAGCTCAGGCGTATTAATATATTTGAGAAAGCAAACCACAGCTCAAGCTTTAATAAGCCCCACTATTTCTCGATGCGTCTCGATGGGTGGCGGCACGGTGTTGACCATGAAGACCTCGGATTTCTCGAGCAGGCTCTTGAAAAAGTTCCTCCTGAGCTCCATCTTACGGTCGTCCCTGACCAGCTGGTGTGGATTGCAGAAATCGTTGGCGAGGAGGTAGTCCAAGCCCTCCTTAGCGGTAATCTCCTTAGCGACCCCTTTATCCGACGCATCCCTCTTAAGTAGGATGATTTTCCTGATTGTGGTCATGGGGATCACGCCTCCCCCTCCAACTATCCACCTCACGTTCACCAGAGCCCTGCCCCTTTTGTCGAACGTTGTCCTTCCAACGATCGGCAAGTATTCACCCCATATTTTTCCGATGTCCGCCTCGATGTAGCAGTTTTTCTCCGAGCCGAAAGCTAGGGGGCCGCGATCAAACATGCGCACGAAGAACCAGTCGTCCGTCACCAGCCTTGCATCTGGAAGCCTGAGGAGGCCCCACGAGTGAGTGGTCTTCCCAGTGCCGGATGGAGCTATAATGGCTACACCGGTCCCTCCGATGTCGATCGCCGCACCGTGCACGGAGTATATCTCATGTTCGTCCTCGAGTACATCCCCGGTCACCGCAAGGGCTATGCTCTTCACCCATCCGTAGTAATCGACATTGGTGAGAAACGCGGTGTTGGTGTAGGGGTCATACTTTATATCAAGTGGGCTTCCTTCCTCCTTTAGTACGATAAGCCGGCCGTGTGAGCGTATATTTTCATCCATCGTGTAGAAATTGTCCTCCCATCTGCCCTTCACTTCCTCCAGCTCGGTCAGTAGCTTTATGCAGCATCCGTAGATGTTTGCCTTCTTTGTGTACAGATATCGCTGCAGGTTGCGGTCGAAAAGTTCTCTCTCCTCTTTCGGGTTGATTAATTTAACATCATATCTAGCCATTTTTCCACCCGGGATGCGATGGTTTACCTGGGCCTTACATACCCCCACTTGTCCAGTGCTCTTTTCAACTCCTTGTTGGTCCTAGCATAATCGTCCAGAGTAACGCCCCTAATTGTAGCATCTATTGCCTGCCTGAGTGCCGCCGCTCCAGCTCGTCCACCGTCGGGGTGTCCCCAGATTCCTCCTCCCATCTGGATCTGGATATCGTGGCCTAGTAGTCCCATGACATCAGGGACCAGGCCTGGGTGTAATCCACCTGAGCTTACGGGAAAGACAGGTTTAATGCCCTTCCAGTCCTGAGGCAAGATTCGTTTAGCGCCCCTTACTTTTTTGCCGGTTATCCCATCCTTAAGCGCGAGGACCTCCTCCCTGGGCGACTCCAGCTTTCCGACCACTGTGCCGATGTGGATCTGGTCCACACCCTGCAGCCTAGCTATTTTCGCGACCACCAGCATTGACATACCGTGTCTCGGGTTGCGCGTGAAAGCCGCGTGAAAGGCACGGTGTGCGTGGATAGCTAGCCTCAGTTCCTCGCACTTGTCGCGCAGGGTCTGTACTCCAGCCCAACCTGCAGTCATTATATCTATCATTACGTATTCGCCACCTAGCCCTTTCACAAACTTGGCGCGCCTCAACATCTCCTCCGTCTCGGCTGTGATGTTGATAAGGTAACTCTTCTTCTCCCCAGTTTCCTTCTCAGCCTTGTCCCTCATCTTAAAAGAGAGCCTTGCCCTTCTCTCAAACTGGTTGAATCGCTGACTGGATAGGTTCTCGTCATCCTTTAACAGATCAAGTCCGCCTGACCAAGCCTCGTAACCCGCTTGAGCATGCTCCTCGCTTGTCATCCCGACTTTTGGCTTCGGCACGGAAACTGTCAGCGGCCTTTCCTTTACCTTGAATATCCTCCTTACCCCATCTATGCCAAACTGCGGCCCTCTGAATGATTTGATAAGCGAGGCCGGCCACCTGACGTCCTCGAGGCGGAGGTTCTTGATGGCCTTCATCCCAAAGATATTTCCAGCTATCGAGCTGAGCACCTGAGGCATATTCCCTGCCTCAAACAGCTCATTCGGATAGGCCACCTTAACCCACGGCCCCTTGATCTCGTATGCCTTAGCCATGAGCCGCCTCTTCTCAGGCGTCATCGTGGTAAGGGTGGTCCAAGTGCCGATCGAACTCTCAGATGCCACTCGCCCGATAACCTCTCGCTCAGTTATACCCGTGGCGGGCTCAACTCTAAACAACGCGATGAGTTCATCCGGAGGGGGCCTATACCTCGTGTCCACGAAGTCCAAATACCATTCTTCCGGCATACAATCGAATTAAAATATGAGATTTTAACCTCAAAA
>CAYUMT010000079.1:1832-7493 GCA_964446015.1 Hadarchaeota archaeon (SeqCode) | reverse complement strand
GCTCTGGGGCGACGCGGCGGAGGAGTGGGATAACGGGGGACAAAATCCGTTCCATATTTCACAGGGTAGAAAACCAGCCGGTAACATCTAAACCGGGTAAAGGTATGAACGAGCGCATCAAGATAAACTCCCTAAAAAGCTACGCGAGGAAGGAGCTGGGGAGGCACTACCCCCTGCTGCAGAAGTTTATTCTTAGCATGCCCGATTCGATCGAAGCTACCGCATACATCGGCTGGGTCGGCGCCCTCCTAAACCTGATGAGCCTTAGTGAGACCGACAACGGTGCAGTAGGTGGTTGAGTTGATTATGCCCGAGTGCCGGTCTGGACTTCTAAAGATATAGGGTTAGCATGAAGAAACAAGACCGATTTGCTCTTAACGCGAAATGAACGGCTTAACAACCTTTACTTCGTGAAAAGGAGCCCTATCACGGACTTTCTTTCGCGTCCCGCAGGGCCATTTGGGAGCATTTTCATATTCTGTTATATGGACCCGAACCCGTTTGGGAGAGAATCCCCGCGGGCCCACCACTTTTTAGCAGTGAGCCATGAGCCAGAGAAAGACAGGTTGGTACACTTTTGAGGAAAATCCTTTCAGCATTTGCTAATAGCTAATACCTGACTGCTTATATATCGAAACGATATATTTATATGATTCTGCGAGAGTAGTGTTGTTGCGATAGTATCGATTCGATACAATCGAAAAAGAGGTCGAGTATAAGAATGCGAATCATAACCCTTGAAGAACACTTTGCTACACGTGCACTAATGGAAGGTCCAGCACGTGACATGCTGCAAGGCGCACGCTTGCTCCCACGTAATGCCCTAGGAGTTGATACATCCAAGATGATTGACCGGCTACTAGACATCGGGGATTCGAGGGTTGCTGAAATGGATGACGCCGGCATTGATGTACAGGTTCTTTCGTTGACCCATAGTATAGAAAGCATTGAGGACGAGACGGAGGCTTTGAAATTCGCGAGCTCTTCGAATGATACTCTCGCCCTCGCAATTAAACGGCATCCAACTCGTTTTGCGGGTTACGCTATCTTGCCAATGTCGGCGCCACAAAAGGCAGCTGACGAATTGGAGCGTACTGTTAAAGAATATGGATTCAAAGGAGCCGTGATCCACGGACATAGTCGTGGCCGCTATCTCGACGATAAGTTCTTCTGGCCAGTACTTGAACGTGCCCAAGACCTCGGCGTTCCGATCTACCTCCATCCTGCAGTTCCCCCCGAGCCAGTTATCAAAGCTAGTTATGTAGGAAACTTTCCGAGAGAAGTAACACCTCTACTTTCATCCGGGGGCTGGGGTTGGCACATCGATACTGCGGTTCACGTTCTTCGAATAATTCTAAGTGGAGCGTTTGATAATTATCCAAAGCTTCAGCTAATCGTTGGTCATCTCGGCGAGGCTCTTCCCTTCATGATGCCGAGAATTGAACGCGCAATTCCAACCGAAGTTACCAAATTGAACCGCCCTATTGGAGCATACCTTCGCGAGAACGTTCATTACACTGTCAGTGGATTCAACTATACTTCTTCATTTCTGGATCTACTCCTCCAAGTCGGAGTGGATAGAATTATGTTTTCGGCAGATTACCCTTATTCATCGATGAAAGATGCGCATGACTTTTTGGATCGATTACCCATCAGCCCGGGTGACAAAGAGCGAATCGCTCATAGCAATGCGGAGCGTCTCCACCAACTTTAGACCTGTGATTTTAGAGTGGAAGTTTGCAGCAAGGACCAGCCGAGAATTCGGGTTAACCTCGATTGCTGCATCGTAGTCACTCGGGATTCTAATAAAGGTACCATAATCAATTAGATAGACCACGGAAGGGTCGAATCTATAGGGTTAGAATCTTCAACAACTTAACAGACTTCGACGTGGAATGAAATAGCCTCACACGCAAGTAGTTTGTTTAATCGGTTACGTAATAGAAATCAAGGATGCAAACTGAGGAAGCGGAAAAATTGGATGCCCTTTTGATTGGTGCCATAATAGTTTGGGCTTTCTTGATAGTATGAGGGCCAAGCGCTGGGCAGAATCTTCTCGTGGCTTTGGGAAGACGGGTTCTGGGTTCCAGACCCATGGAGATGGCGCGTACAGGTGACGGGTGACGACTTACTGTCCACCGGATTAGAACTTTGGACCGCCGCCCACACGCGTGGAACTCCAAGAGATGCAACAGATACTTTTCGTCAAATAAAAGCCGACCTCAATTCTGCAAGGCCTCGATACGAGAACTTTACCCAAATCTACCATGATCTGATATTATTTAAGGCATGGATTGTTGGCACGGGGGAAAAATGGCTTCCTCTAGGCTTTTGCCCATAAACCGTAGGCTTCACTTTCTTTTCTCTAGGAGTTTATCTAAGGCTTCTTTTCCAAAGAGCTCTTGATACATCGCTAGAAAACCCATAATTTTGTCACCAATGTACGCCTTTGTTTCATCAACATTGTTTGCAAGTTTTTCTTGTGCAAGTTTTCCTTTTGGCGTTAGTTTATAATATACTCGCCCGGAGGACTCATCTTTTGTTGAACTTATCAATCCACTGCTTTCCATGCGGCGCAAAACTGGATAGACGGTTCCGAAGCTGATTTTGATGTGCCCCTTAGTCATTTTTTCAACTCGGCTTGTCAGTTCATACCCGTAAACTGGGCCGTCTTTCATTAGCCCGAGAAAAATGAGCTGATATGTCTTTGGCGCGAAACCTTTCAACAATCCTATTCCCAGAGTTTAATATCGAAACGATATACTTATAAGTTTCTCGAGCGATTATATCGAAACGATATATCGAATCGATGCCGGAGGCCCGGAACTAGAATCGTCTCCTATTGGCACCCTATTGAAAACTGGGAGCCCGATGAGGTCGACGATAATGCGAAAATATACCTCTATAAAATTCCCCAAAAATAAACCCCCTCGTTCACAAAGCTAAAATTAACTGTGTTTTTAATATAGTCAATTAGTTCTGCTACCTGGGGTCGCTAAACCTCAGCCCACGCTGCATAATCAGGGCCCAACTCCAACCCGTCTAAGAATACTTGGTAGTTTTAACGACATCTAAAAGTGCGGAGGGGATTTCAGCCCAATATACTGGATAATTGTCACTCATGCAGGGTAACCTCTCCGCTACCTCCGCCTTTTCCTCGCGGCTCTGGTAGCCATATGGCGTCGGATCCCGCCGGCCCCATCCCCCTTACCGGTCTGAGCCATCACTTCCGCTTTCGTTTGAGGGACAATTCGCTGGGTACGGTCCCCGCCAGCGTGTCGCGGGGCTTCTTTCGCCCTCTCCTAGGCTGTTTCTTTTGGGTCCTGACTTTCTCCCCTAGGGGATTAAGTCCCCGCGGGCCCACCATCCTTCGCATTCAGATTTTACGTTAGTTAACTTTATATGTAGGTTACATATACATATATTGATTAAAATGGCACAATCTGTCTCATTCCCATCTGGAGCTGACCTCCCGCCCCCTCCAAAAATTGAGGGGCGCGGCCCCACGCTAGTAACCATGAATGAAATCGAACGCATCCTCCGCGAAGCTGAGGGGCCAATCAGCCTTAACGAGATTAAGCGTTGCATGTCAGCGAAGGCCGTCCGACATCAAACCGTGCGCCAAGTCATCAATGAGTTTCGCCGACTTGGGTTCGTCGTGGAGGGGTCTAAGGGAGTCGTCTGGACTCTGAACCTCTCGACCAAGCTTTGGAGCAAAGGGCGTGCCCGCCGCCTGTAGCTTTGAGGCTTTTTCATGCCCTATGAAGTGTGGCTATCGGAAGAAGCTGTTGAGGACAGGAAGCGGCTCTCCAAAGAACAGGAGAAAAAGCTCATTTGGTGGCGGGATAGGCTCGCGCAGGATGTTACCATCGGAGATCCGATACGCAAGTCGTTGATTCCAGCTGTGTTGAAGAAGAACTATGAAATTAATAACCTATGGCGACTCGAACTTCCCGGAGGATGGAGGGCACTCTATACGGTCGTATCCAGACCGGCTGGAAGGCCCGAGGTTTCAATACTGCGGATTTTGTCACACAAAAATTACGAGAGGCTCTTTGGATACTCAAGTTCATAAGTGATTCTGTCTAATGTACTCAACCAGCGAGGCAACACCAATCTCTGGGGCCCGAACCCATTTGTATGCGGGTACCCTCAGCCCCACCATCCTAGGTGAGAAAAACGAGCCCCCTGAAAAATTTAGCCGTCGTCCCCACGCTTAGTGGAATTACCGAGCGAGGCGTGGACCTAACAATCATCCCCCGGCCCCCTATATCTCTTTATGTTCTAATATCGGCCCCACCTCCTTACGGATTTGAACCATCACCTCCGCTTTCGCCCTGAAGGGCAATTTATCATGTCCAGAGTTAACTCCGTGTACGGAACGAGTCCCCGCGGGCCCACTACCGCACAAATCTTATAAGCGGTTATAAGATACTTATTACTGATGAAAATAACAAAATCGAAACTGACAACCATCCCCGTAAAAGTTGAAACGAGGGAGCGGCTGAGGCGCTACGGAATTAAGGGGGAGACTTGGGACGAACTCATAGGACGTATTCTCGCAGAGACCTTGCCCCGCCAGCCAGCCGACATCAAAGAGCTCAAGCGGCGCCAAGAGGAGGACGAATACATACCTCTTGATGAGGCCCTCGCGGAGCTGGACCTTTGACCTTTGTTGTGCTGCTCCACCCAGAGGTTGTGAAGTACATTGCCAAGTTACGTTCGAGGGGCCCCCGAGATGCGGAGCGATGTGCAGAAGCGCTCAGGGCGCTCAATGATGATCCTTTTCGCAGTAGACCGGGCGTTGACATTGCAAGGTGGGAGGGATCGGAGTTTGACTACAGGCTTCGGGTCGGAAGGCACCGCTTTGGATACCGCGTCGACAAAAAGACCGGCCAAGTTTCTGTAGACGACGCCTGGTTCAAGTAGCATTATGACTTCTGTGTCCAGCTTCAGACGGAATGTCGGTAAGGTTTTGAAATTAATTAATTATCATTAGGCAGAGATTTAATGGTCTAAATTTACAACTATCACCGGTAATGTCATGATCGATGAAGTTTTGGACATAGTGGCAAAAGAAAAAGGGGGAGAAATAAGGTTTTTGCAGGAATTGGTGGGGTCTCGGAGCGTCATTGGAAAGGAAAAGGCTGCTCAAGATCTCATACTTCATAAGATCAGTGAGTTGGGTTTGGAGACGGACAGTTGGGTGCCCTCTATTAGGAAAATTCGGAAGTTGTGCCCCAGCTTCAGTTCATTCAAGCCGTTAAGGAATCGCCCAAATGTAGTGGGTACATTAAAGGGAACGGGCGGCGGGCGGTCAATCATACTCAACGGCCACATCGATGTAGTTGACCCAGGGGCCAGAGAATCTTGGAAGCATGACCCTTGGGGCGGTACCGTCGAGAATGGAAAAGTATACGGTCGAGGAACGTGCGACATGCTGGGAGGAATTACCGCCATGTTGTACGCGATAAATGCCATCCAGAGGGCCGATGTCAAGTTGAAAGGCGATGTTATATTCGAAAGCGTGATAGACGAGGAAGGCTCAAACGCAGGAACATACGCCTGCATAGAGCGGGGATACAGGGCGGATGTGGGAATCGTTGCCGAGCCCTCGAATTTGGATATACTACCCGCCCAAGGAGGTTTTGTGCGATTTAA
>CAYUMT010000079.1:0-1732 GCA_964446015.1 Hadarchaeota archaeon (SeqCode) | reverse complement strand
AGATACGCTGTTTTGCCGGGGGAGGATATCGAGGAAGCCAAAAGGCAGTTCGAAACATATGTCATGGAAGCAGCCGAGCGGGACCCATGGATGAAAGTTCACCCCCCAAAAATAAATTGGGTCGGTACACTCCCTCCGTGTGAGATTGATATTGACCACCCAATCTTCGAACTGATGGAGAAATCCTTTGAAATCGTGACTGGGAAGGGAGCAAATATATCGGCGATTACGGGGGCCACGGAGGCGTCATTATTGACCTATTATGGAGGAACGCCGAGCCTTGTCTTCGGACCCGGCAACATGAAACAGGCGCACTATCCGGACGAATTTGTGAATGTGAATGATGTACTCACTGCTACAAAAGTTTTTGCGAAGACTCTTTTTGACTGGTGCGGCTGCGAAACCTAGATATTAAAGTTAGACGCGTCGTATATGTAAATTAATCCAAATGCAAACCCAAGTCCCTTAACTCGCTCTTAACTTTCAAATAAGTTTCCAAGTATTCCTTTTTCGGGTCCAGCGTCTTGAGGTCGTAGAGTTCCTCAAAGCTATAACCCTGAGGCGCTTTGTGAATCTTATCCTCATACTTCGACAGGAGGGCCTTGACTATCTCGTTAGCGTCGGACCTCTTCAGGGCCGCAGCCGCCTTCGATACCTCCCCCTGGAACTTTGGCTCTATTCCACTCGCTTGGTTTGGCTTGACCATCACAGCTTTCCTCAACCCATGTTGGATGTGCACTCCGTATGGCACCGACCCTATCGCTGTGGTCGCTCCCTCGTAAAGCATCATTTCCGTGCCTGGCCCTGCGCGGGTAGTGCAACCGATACCTCCAATGAGCTTCGTGTTTCTAGTAAGGGCATTCCAAACCACGCTTGTGACCCATAAAGTATTACGGGAAGTTTGACCGGCGCGCTCGATGGTTGTCGAGGCACAACTAGTGTAGCCGTTTCCAGTTTGATAAACTAGCATAGCATTAAATCCTCCGGCCACACCTGCGATAGCCGCTCCCTCAGGTCCACCGCTGTACCCCCCTATCATTGGGAGCCAATACGGATTCCTAAGGCAACCATAGTTGATGGAATAGGCAATTTTTGATAACGTATCAAATTCTGTTTTGAGTTCAGTCGTTGTGGGTAGCGCTATAGAATCGGAGGGCCTCACGCCACTTTGAGGATTGCACGATGCTATGTCACCAATAGCACTTGGGCATGCAGAGGTGAGGTGCAAACCGGGCCTCCCAACCCGTCTTAAGGCTTCCCTCACCCAGGCTGTGACACAAATTCCAGCGTGAACCTCCAAAGGAGTGCCGGCTCTAACTACTTTTCCCTCTACCGTCGGTGAGGGGCCATAGTACAACCCATCCAAAACCTTCTCCCTAGCTATGCTTTGATAGAGCCTGACGTACAGCTCGCCTTCCCTAGGGTTGCTCTCTATTACTCCGCCCAGGTTCAGCGGCTCCTTCCTGTCCTCTATTCCTCGTTTTTTGAGCCACCTTGTTTCCGAACCCTCGCCGATGAGTATCTTCGTGGGGCCCTCGCGCAATGCTTCCTTTATCTCCTCTTCACTGAATTTTATCACGCGTTGATTGCTGATGCAATAGGTGCCAGTTTCTAGATAGAGCCTGAGTCCTGCTTCAAAAAGATCGTCGGCAAGCCCATCATCACTGGGCACGGGGTTATTGGGATCATATTTTATATCATATTCTTTGACAAGCTCGCTCGTCTTCTTGAA
>CAYUMT010000078.1:0-7593 GCA_964446015.1 Hadarchaeota archaeon (SeqCode) | reverse complement strand
AAAATTCGTCTAACATATTATACCAATCTTTTTCCTCCATAATTTTCACCATTATCTAAATAACTTGAATCATTATAAATACTAAGTAAACCTTTAAAATCTGATTAAAGCAAGCTAAACCAAGATCTATAAAATATCGCTTTATCGAATGCCTTAAAGGTCTAAATTAACTTAAAATTAAGAAGATGAAGAATAAGAGAAATATGAAACTACGGATGCTTCCTAAATCAGGAACCGATTTCGTGTGGGTAGCTCCGGACACGGAACTCGGGAAAGAAGGAGAATTTATTCCCGGATCAGGAGTTTACGCAAAACGCGGCAAATTATACTCGGAAAAGGTCGGGTTTGTCAATATCGATAAGAAAAAGGTAATAAGAGTAGTCGCTCTCGCCGGCGGATAATCGTTATATCAACTAATAGGCTGAGTTTTTCTTTGAATTATGGTCGAGACTCATCGGAAGGGTAGGGCTGACCTAAAGCCGCGGGTGCCCTGTGTCCTCGTCTCCTAGACATTAAAGCCAATATTATTATAGGGACGATGTAAGGCAGCATTACGAGGAATCGATAGGGAATAAGGGTTCCCAACAATTGAACCCTCATCTGAATTGCCTCGACCCCGCCGATTAAAAATGCTCCACCTAAAATCCAAAAGGGGTTCCATCCGCTAAAGATGACCACCGCGATGGCTATAAATCCTCGAAAGGCTGTGACGTTTTGGATAAATAATGCTGTGGAACTGTGTATCAGGGCGGCGCCCCCCAGTCCGACCAAGGCTCCGCCGGCGATAACCATCGAAGAACGAAGGCGTATGACCCCTATACCTACTGCATTTGATGCGGCTGGGTTCTCCCCGATCGATCTGATCTTTAGGCCCAAGGACGTTTTAAAAAACAAAAACCAAATGGCCGGCGCTATTATGTAAGTCAGGTAAACTAGCACATTCTGGGAGAAGAAGGCCGGACCAATGATGGGTATGTCAACCAAGACGGGTATCTTAATTGTCTGCAAAAGGTCTATAGTTGACTGCCCCGGAACTAGTGTCTTGTAGAGAAATCCGCTGAGGCCCAGACCCAGCAGCCAAACTCCTATACCAGCTACCATTTGGTCTGCGCGTAATCTAATCGACGTAATTACCATTATTGAAGACATAAATGCACCGGTTATCATAGCGAGTATGACGGCCAAGACGAGATTTCCGGTGGTAATGTAAATGAAAAAGCTGGTAAAGGATCCCATTATCATTGCCCCCTCGGTCCCAAGGTTCAAAACTCCAGAACGTTCACAAAGAAGTTCTCCGTAGGCTGCCAACACTATTGGCGTTCCCATGCGGGCGGATGCTGCCAGTATCTCTGAAATGATCTCAGACATTATCTAAACCTCCGGATGATGGGTTCAAAGCTAATTACCAAAAGGATAATTATGGCCACCAGGGCGTAGAAAAACGAGATGGAAATACCGACCGTACGTTGAAGGGACTCCATCCTCCCCAACAAAATGGAAAAAATGAATGAAGTTATACCTACTCCAGCCGGATTCAATCTCCCCATCAGGACGGCTCCAAATGCGAAGTATCCATATCCCGGGGAAAATCCACCTACTAACAAATGATGAACTCCAGAAACTTCTGCCATTCCAGCAAGGCCGGCAAATCCGCCGGCTATAAACATCGCAAGTAGGGCAGTTCTCGATATGTTTATCCCGGAATATCTGGCGACCTCTTTACCACGTCCCACAACCCTGATCTTATAGCCGAATACTGTTTTTTTAAACAAGAAGTACAAGACGATTCCGATAAAGATGGCCAACAAAAAACCAGCGTGCAACCGCGTGCCTTCTATGAGCTTGGGTAAAGTGGCTGATGCCGGGAACCTCTCAGTCGTTGCTATGGCGCCCCATCCCGGCCTAATCCAAGGCCCTTCAACCAAGTAGGTCACTAAATATAAGCCCACAAAGTTCAGCATCAGGCCTACGAAGATTTCAGATACCCCATACCTTATTTTCAATAAAGCAGGTATGAGGGCAAAGACGGCGGCGAACAAAAAGCTAAATAATAAAACTGAAATTAACCTTAATTCCTCGGGCACGGGCAGAAACAAAGCGGCGAAAGTCGCGCCTATAGAACCCAGATATAATTGGCCCTCGGCGCCAAGATTGGTCAATCCACATTTCGCCGCCAATGTTATACTCATGGCACAAAGAAACAATGGGGTCGCAAATGTCAAAGTTTCACCCAAGCCAAAGGCGGAGCCAAGGGAACCGCTGAAAATGAAATAGAATGCGGAAAATGGATCATACCCAAAGATAAAGATAATAATTCCGGTTATAAAAATCGAAATTAAAAAAATTAAGAAATAGCTAAATAAGTGTTTCGTTGGTAAGGAAAATTTCCTGTCTTGGGAGACAGAAAATTTCCTATCCTGGGACGTATTCTGCAAGTGGTGCCCACCAGTTTTCGCTCGGAAGCATTGTTCCAACGCCGCCAGCAGCAATCACGTCTTGCCTCAACTTGGTGATTGAGTCCAGAACCGTCTGGGGGAGTAACTTTTCATTGAAGATGTGATCTATGTACTGCCCTGCAGGTTTCGTTGATGCTATTCCATAGAGACGATTTCCACCGACCCATGTGTCATTCGTAAGGTTTATTAGGGCCTCTTCGAGATTTAGGTCAAAGCTGTATACAGTTGCGCCAAGGGATATATCCTCGAAATTTTTGTGCGTTTCTCCATCCGCTGCAATGTAGTAAACTCCCCTCTCTTTGGCGGCGGTTGCTATTCCGCTGTCTGGGAGAGCGCCAGTCCAACCGGAAACTACATCGGCTCCCTGTGCTATCATTCCAAGAGCGGCTTCCTTCGCTGCTTCTACGTCGAACCAATTCCCAAGAATCGATGTCAGTACCTTAATGTTGGGTTTCACGTATTTTGCACCTATTGTGAAGGCATTCATTTCGTCCAGCACGGTGGGATATGGCTCCCCTATCTGGTACCCTACCACGTTTGTTTCACTCATCATAGCTGCAAGCGCCCCTGATATGAATATCGTGTCTCTCCAAGCCTGGTCAATACTTAAAACGTTGGGCAATTGATCGAATCGTCCGCCGGTGATGAGGAAATGCGTGTTTGGATATTTCTCGGCAACTGGCGGCATTGTATAGTCAAACGCACCGCTATGTCCCCAAATTAAATCGTATCCTTCAGATGCCAGTTCATTCAGAACCCGTTCCTGATCCTTGTACTCCACCATCTCAGCAAGGGCTGTTTCAATCCCATACTTATCCTTCATGAGCATCAATGCACTATATGCATTAGCATACCAGCCCAGCCACTCTTTGTAACCGTTGAGAATAAGTGCAACTCTCGCTTTGACTGTAGGTTTAGGTGCAGGCTGCGCTATCAAATAGACTGCACCCGCTGCTACAACCACAATAATAATTGCTGCAACGGCAACAAGTGCCATTTTTTTCAAATTTTCACCTTGTTTTTACTCCAGCGGGGGTATTTAAATATTTTCTGTACATTACGCTTTCTGAATAATCGTTCGGCAAAACCTAACCTGATTCCGCCAAACAAAAATCCACGACGGAGAAACGCCACCTACAAAGGTTGTACGTGAATACCTATCACAAATTATGTAGCTTTGGAATAGGAAATAATTTGCCTAACGTTGCGACTTTTTCCATCCAGTATTCTCTAGGAGCTTTTCGGGCGTGACCGGTATCTCTTTAATCCTCACCCCCACGGCGTAATGGATAGCTAGTTCAATAGTATGAAACCTTATTTTGTCCCAACAACCCCGAGTTAAGCACGATTTTAGAACTTCAAATTTATAAGTTTTGTTTCTCGACAGTTCTGTCAATCTACTTGATCGACTTCTTCTTTTTAACCAAATCGGAGTATATCTCGGGCCGTCTTCCCATTATCAGCCCAGGGATTGTCTTAAATGGATATGGCAGCTCGATAGTTTGTTCGTGTTCCCTTAGCCATTTAATCCTGTCAAGATCTAAACTAGCAACTATGACCCCTTCCTCCTTAGTTTCGGCCAAAATTTTTTCAGGTCCAGCTATGGTAGCTATGCCATCCTCCATGCCGTAGATGTTTTGACAAGTAACCGTGTATACATGGTTTTCTATCGCCCTAGCCCATATCAGATGTTTCCAAGTGTCAAAAAGTTCGTACAGCAGGCCCCCCACCGGAAGAAATATTATCTCCGCACCTCTGATCGCTAAGATCCTAGATAGCTCGGGCCAATACACTTCGGAGCAGCAAAGTAACCCCAGTTTGCCAAATTCGGTCTCATAAACCTCAAGAGGGCCAGGTCCCTTTAATATATCTTTGCCAGTTAGTTTTACATTTACTTCCTTGGGCGGCGGCTGAACCCTTCGGTACTTTCGCACGATCCTGCCATCCGGACTGATAAGTTTTAGCGTGCTGTATAAACCTCCTCTCGGGGCGTCCTCCATCTCTCCAGCAATGAGGTAAACGCCGCTATCCCTCGCCTTTTCGCAAAGGGTCTCTGTTGGGTCAAAATCCTTTTTTTTAAGAAAATTCGGTCCAGGATAAAACTCCGGAAAACAAATAATTTTGGCCCCTTTATCGACCGCTTGATCAACATATTGCAAACAAAGGTCAAGATTTTTAGGTTCCTCTTTATCCCTGAAAGATTTTGGTTGAACCGCGGCGACTGTGGTTTTCAAGTTCCCACCACTTTTAATTTACAAAAACTACTTCTTATCGGCTCTTTTAAAAGTTTAGTCCTTGGAAGCTGCTAGGTAAAAAACAATATTCGTGGGAGCCCACAATTTTCGGATATCTGGAGTTACTGATTTAAGACCCAGGTCCTAAACCACAAAGGGGGAAAATGGGTAAATTTCAGGAGCTAAACTTTTCCGCCGATGAGCGCATTCAAATTGAAAAATACATCGAGGAAATTGATAAGGGACTTTCAAATGAAGAGATTACACCTTTAGAAAGATTTCTAATCGCGGAAAACCACAAAGAACCGGATAGGGTTCCACTGCATCTTTGCAGCCAAGAACATAATTCGAGGGCAATAGGCGCCACGGTAAAACAAGTTTTAAAGGATCCTAAAAAGGCCATCCTAGCTGATTTGGCTATTTTGCCCAAATATGGAGGCGATGTAACACATGCATATGCAGACCCACATGTAATTGGTCCGGAGGAAGTAGGTTCTAAGATATTTTATCCTGAGGACGGTACAGCAATTTTCAAGGAATTTCCAGTTAAAACTTTTGAGGATATAGAAAAACTCGAGGTCCCTGATCCTTACACGGACGGTAAACTTCCAATGGTCCTACAAATTATTAATTTTCTCCACGAAAAAATTGGAGATAGAGTACCAATATGGCAACACCTGTGCGGCCCTCTGGGGCACGCGGGTGACTTGAGAGGATACAACACATTTCTCAGGGATATGATAATCAATCAGGAGCTAGTACGTGCTTTGATGGAGTTTACTACCGAATTAACTATCGTTTTGACCAAAGCAGTAATGGAGGCAGGAGCTATAGCGATCCCATGGGATGCGATAGCAAGCCCTGAATTTATCGGAAAGAAAAATTATATGGAGCTCGTATATCCATATCAGAGGGAGGCAATGACCGCGTTACCCCCACCAGGCGCATACCTGGGCATCGACGGAAAGCTTCATCAAATTATCGAAGAATATGCCGGAGTCGGTGCGAGGGGTATAGTTTTAGAGGTCTGGCGATCAAATGATGACCTCGTCGATTTTAAGAGAAGAGTTGGTAACAAAACAACCTTTCTTTCACACGCCCTTTTGACGGACCTTATGACCGAAACTCCTGAGGGAATAGAAAGGAAGGTCAAAGAAAATATTAAAATCCTGGCACCAGGCGGGGGCTATGTATGCACGGCTGGTGTAGTTCCAATTGATTGCCCAGAAATGAACGTAAAATCGTTCATAGCTGCGGCAAAAAAACATGGCAAGTATCCGATAAAAATCAATGATGATTTAAAATGAGTAGCTGGGAATATTACATAAGAACTAAGAGAACCAGCGAATTGAAGATATATATTAATTCGAATAGCGAGTGAATAACGGTAGATTAATGGTGCTAAAATTTCTCGAAGTTTTAGATCGAGCTTACACGGGTCCAATTTGTGATCCGAAGAACTGGGACGTAAAGGTTATTCCTGGAAGAGTATCGGAGAAATTGAAGGAGCATGACCTAAAGGGAACCTGCGATAGGGACAATCCGGTTAACACAGATGATGGCTTAGCGGATGCATTCTGGAAGGCAGGATTTGAACTAGCGGTAGATACCGGCATGCTTTGCGTTGACACCAGAAGGCTGATAAAATTCACAGACGAGGAACTTAAAGCCGCGATTAAATCGACCCCAAGCGAAGCGATATGGGGAACGGGCGCGGATAGGGTGGTACAAAGGGCCAGAAAACCTGAGGACAAGAATCCGCCAACGACTAGTTTTAATGCCCTTGGGATACACGTATCTGAGGACCTTTTCATTCCAATAGTTCAAAGTGTCGCGCAATATCGAATAATAGATACACTATGTAACAGTCCAGTACCTGCAACGATACATGGGAGGGGAATTACATCAGGTACTCCGTATGAAACCTTAGCAGCAAAATATGAGGCAACAATGGTCAAGGAGGCGATGGGGAGGGCTGGAAGGCCCGGAATGGGATATTATGGCTTTTCTGTGAGCGCAACGGAGTACGGACAACTGGGTGCTTTTGGAATTCCAGGTGGACCGGACTACGGGCTTGTGCTCCTATTCACCGAGTTGAAGACTTCAGTGAAGTTGCTTCATAAGACGGCTGCAGACATTTTCAATCGGGGTGGCATGGGCATTTCGGGCCATTGGTCGATGATTGGAGGGTACGCGGGTTCGCCCGAGGGATGTGTATTAACGGCTGTGGCATCCACGATTCTTCAGCGCGCGGTGCACTTTAGCACCATTTATGACAGTAACGTGCTTGACATCAGGCACCTGGGCAACAGCGGGCGAGAGGCGGTATGGGCTAACAGCGTACTCAAGCAGGGGGAAAACAGGAATTCTAATATACTGGGATACGGGCTTACTAGCCAGACACATGGAGTATGCACACATGGTCTGCTTTATGAAACTGCTGTACTTGCGATAAGTGATACAGTTTCGGGCGCCTCAATGGAGATTGGAACTCGGCCTACCGGCTGTAAGTACAAGGACCATTGTAGCGGCTTAGAAAACAAGTTTGCGGCTGAGGTCGTTAAGTCTGCAGCTGGTGAGAAACGCGATTTTGCGAACGATATCGCAAAAGCATTGATTCCAAAATATGAGGATAAACTCATGCATCCGCCAATTGGGAAGTCGTTTACCGAATGCACAGATTTGAAGACCCTCAAGCCTACGAAGGAGTGGGCGGACACATACGATGAGGTGAAAAGGGAGCTAATAGATCTGGGATTTCCCTATGACTATTAGATTTAAAATTTTTTCTATTTCTCTAGATTAACTCGCCAACGGAGGGCACGGAATATTCAAAAAGTTTATGTGGAAAGCCAAATTGACCAAAACCCTTAAATAAACCCAAATAAGTCTACTTTTGGTAA
>CAYUMT010000077.1:0-7645 GCA_964446015.1 Hadarchaeota archaeon (SeqCode) | reverse complement strand
GATCCAATGGTTAAAGATTTGAGAAATTTTTTAAAGGAACTTGAAGAAGCCGACGAGCTCCTAAGAGTAAAAAAGGAGGTCGACCCACTTAAACAAATGGGCGCTCTCTTCTACAGGAGTCCAAAAGCACTACTCTTCGAGAACATCAAGGGCTACCCAGGGTGGAAGGTCTGTGGTGAACTATTCACGACTCGCAAAAGGCAGGCTATTATGCTCGGAACCGCCCCCGACAAAGTCATGACTCATATGGCCAAGTTGCTAGAGGAAAAGCCCACCAAATGTAAGTTGGTTTCTGATGGGCCGGTTAAAGAGAAAAAGATAATCGGTGAGCAGGTCGACCTGCGCAAGCTGCCAGTTTTAGTCCACTCGGAGAAGGACGCTGGGCCATACATAGGCGCCGGCTGCATGATGTGCAAAAACCCCGAGACAGGCTTACAAAACGTATCACTACATAGGCTACAAATCAAGAGCAAGAACCACACGGGTATCCTGATGGCCCCCAGACACGCCTGGAAGAATTACGAGATGTACGAGAGACTAAACAAACCAATGCCCGTGGCGGTGGTAATAGGTCAACACCCCATTTACGACATAATGGCAGGCTATACCACATCATATGATATCGACGAGTACGAGTTGGTCGGACCGATTCTGGGCGAGACCGTTGAGAGGGTGCCCTGTGAAACTGTAGACTTAGAGATCCCAGCCCACGCCGAGATAGTGATAGAAGGCGAGATACCTCCACACATTAGGGAAGATGAGGGCCCATTCGGCGAATTTCAGGGCTATTACTCCCCTATGGCTAAAAACCCAGTTTTGAAAGTGAGCGCCATCACTATGCGGCATGATGCAATATACCGTCATTGTCAGGCAGGCGCACCTCCCCTAGAGCATCAATCCTGGACATGCCTGCCCCTTGAAGCGGAAATTTATAACCGGATAAAAGACGTCGGCGGCTTCGTCGATGTCAAAGATGTCTATGTCCCCCCTTACGGCGGCCAATTCACGGTGGTGGCCAAAATTACTCCGCACTACGAGGGGGAGGTAAGGAATGTGCTATTGGCCATGATGTCGACGACCTACACTCATCCAAAAGTTTGCATAGTCGTGGACGACGACGTAGACATCCACGACCCCATGGAGATAATATGGGCCATCTCGACCAGAGTCAATCCAGAGAGTGATGTCTTCATAGTCCCCGACGCCAAGATACACCCCCTCGATTATTCAGCCCGACAAGTGGGCCAACCCGGTAAAAAAATACAGAGGACGGTGGGAAAAATTGGCATCGACGCCACCAAGCCCCCGACTTGGGCGGAGGAAGAGAGAGCACGCTTCGAGAGGGTACGTCCGAAAGGTTGGGGAAAATATACCCTAAATGACTTCACGTGATTCCCATTGCTTAAATCCATGAGGCTATGGAAACTCTACTGGAACTCCTAAGTCAACTATTTCTTTTTTTACTCTATTGTATATCTCCTGCCATTCCTTAGTCGGCTTGAGTGCCTTTACGTCAAAACATTCGGTAAACTTCTTACCCTTTGGCGGATTCATCAACTTGTCCTCGTACTTTGGAATAATTGATTTAGCGATCTCATTGGCGTCGCTGCGCTTCATCCCCGCACATTTCTTGTGTACCTCCGCACAGAATCTCGCCTCCAGGGGGCTAACGTAATTGGTGTATTTGCCTGCAGCCGACCTGGGCCCAACCGAATAACTGTCCCCGGAGACGGAGACGCTCATCATTCCCACGGCCGACTCGTGAAGAAGCATATCGGTGCAAGGGCCCGCCGTCTGATTAACGAGTGAGTGCGCTAATGTACGGGTGTTCCGACTTGCGCTCTGGTAGAATACGCAGTTAGCCCAGAGCGCCTCCCTGCCGCAGTTACCAAAGTATCTAAAGTCGAATGCCCCGCTCCCAGCTATGGCAGCCTGCTGAACGGACCTACTAAGTACAAGATAAGCAATGGACGAAACTACAGAACCCTCAGGGGGACCGGAATAACCCCCGATCATGGCCCAGGAGCCAGATAGAACCCTTCCGCCGCAATTCACGGCGTGGACGACTTTCTGCAGGGAGGTGTAATTTGTCTTCAACTCTGATGGCGACAGAACGCATGCTATGTCAGTGGGTTTGTATCCACCCACGATACCATAACCGCCGAACTGTCCGTATTCGGTCGTGCTCGAGATCACGGCCTCGGCCGGCATGCCGGGCCTGCAGGCTCTACGGAGGACTTCCCTATGCATCTGCGCCTGAAAGTTACCCACCAGCGTCTCGTAGGGCGTTCCCGCCATGGGTGGTCTTCCATATACCGTTCCTGGGCTGAAACCCCGGAGAACGTCTACCTCACGACATTGTGCGACTCCAAGCATCGCCGGCATGTACAATTCCTCGGAAACTACTATCCCAAGCGGTGCGCCGAATATCGGTGACGTTTTGTCCTCCGGCTTTCTCGCCCTCATCGTTACTCTATCCAAATCCTCACCCAGGGGGAGTTCGCCGGGAGACGCCCTTAGCGCCAGCTTCAGCTCCTCCTCGCTTAATTTGATTATCCTCCGGGTGTCCTGGCAGAGAATCCCGGTTTCGACGGCGAACTCGAAACCTGCCCTGTAAAATTCATCTGCCAAGCCGTCGTCAGTGTTGATCGGGTTGTCGGGGTCGCAGGTCTTGGCTAGACCGTGCTCCTTGAGCTTCTCGGCAATCCCTTTCGGGATCACCTTTGTGTTCCACTCCTTATCCGTGCAGATCGGCCCGGACTGAGCCCTATCTAAAATTTCCAAAATACCGGGCGGAATTGAATAAGCCATCTAAATCACTTGTTAATCTCCACTATTTATCGGGAATTATATACCTTGTTCTTGTTGATGATAGAAAACCTTTAATCATTCCAATTAAAAAGAAAAAGGGTTTGCATGCCTTTCCATGACCTGAGGGAGTTTTTGGAACTTTTGGAAAAAAAGGGAGAGCTCGTACGTGTTAAAAAAGAGGTTGACCTGAAATATGAAATCGGAGCATACATTCGAAAAACTTCTGACGTTCAGGGACCCGCCCTGCTTTTTGAAAGGGTCCGTGGACATAAAATTCCGGTCGTTGGGGGAGTTTTCGCCACTAGGAAACTAGCGTTGATGGCTATGGAGGCCACGAATGAAAACGTGCTCCAAAAGTTCTTGAATGGAATAAGGAATCCAATCCAACCAAAACTTGTGAACGAGGGGCCCTGTCAGGAGGTGGTCCTGAGAGGAGTCGATGTAGATCTTGGAAAATTCCCTATCCCGATCTACAGTGAGAAAGACGCAGGACCATATATCACCGTCGGGGTGCAGATAAGCAAGGACCCCGAGACCAAGACAAAAAACGCTTCTATCTACAGGATGCAGGTAAAGGGCAAAAATCGGCTCGGCATAATGTCGCACGCATTCCAGCACCTAGCGACGCAATTTGCTAAGGCGGAGGCTAGAGGAGAGCCCCTGGAAGTTGCGATTCCACTAGGAATTGATCCGGTAATTCCCTATGCCTCCCAGGTAAAGGCGCCTTATGGATTTGACGAATTGGAGATTGCTGGTGGAATACGCGGCCAACCAGTCGAAGTGGTCAAATGCAAGACCGTGGACCTAGAGGTTCCAGCTACGGCGGAGATGGTGATCGAGGGTAAGATATCGCCAAACGTGAGGGAGCCTGAGGGACCGTTCGGCGAATTCACAGGGTTCTACGGCAACCAGGAGGAAAACCCTGTCGTTGAGGTTACAGCGATTACCCACCGAAAGGATCCAATCTTCCAGGCCGGATTGACTGGGCTACCCACGACCGAGAACCATGTACTGAAGGAATTCCCCTACGAGGCAGCCCTATACGAAAAGCTGAAGAAGGAGTACCCTGAGGTTCAAAACGTCTGCTATTCGCCAGCAGGCGGAGCTCAGTTTCTAGTTATTGTATCCTTAAAACAGCGCTACAAGGGTGAAGCTAGGAACGTTATCCTTTCAGCCCTGGGAGATTCTTCCAGGCCAAAAATTGTTATAGCGGTAGACGAAGACGTGGACATCTTCGACCCAACAAAAGTTTTATGGGCCCTGAGCTTCTGTACCCAACCTGCTGAAGACGTGATCATAATTCCAAACACAGCTGGTGGTCCCTTAGATCCATCCGTGCCCGAGAAGGAGGTTACCTCCTTGATTGGCATTGACGCCACAAGAAGATTTGGAGTCAAGTTTCCTGAGGTGGTCAGAGTCCCTGGCGTTGAAATGGTAGATATCCCAAAACCCTGATAAAGGGAAGCGCACCATCATCTTCGTATACGTCCTAGGAGCCTTCTGGAAGCCTCATTGGCCGATCGAATCACTTCAGATTCCTCTACGTTCTTTATCACTCGATTCTCCATTACAACTTTTCCATCGATGATAACCGTTTCAACATCACTTCCATCAGCGGCATATACCAAATGCGAAATCAAATTGAAGGGCTCAAGTAGAGCCGGAGTCATGTGCAGCTTTTTCATGTCCACTATAATGAGATCTGCTCTTTTTCCACCTTCAATCGAGCCCAACTCCTTCTCCAGTCCCAATGCAAGTGCCCCGCCATGGGAAGCCATCTGAAGTACTTTCTTTGAAGGCATTATTGTAGTGTCCAGCTCGTTGACTGTATGCAGCAGGGCAGCGAACTTCATCACCTGGAACATGTCAAATTTATTACATTCCTTGCTACCATCCGTTCCCAATCCAACCCTCACTCCTCTTTCAAGAAGGGTGGGCACTGGAGCGACCCCGTCTGCCAATTTCATGTTGGCTACGGGGCAATGAGCCACCTTTGTGCCTGTTTCTTCCAGTATTTTTATTTCCCTGTTTGAGATCCAAACGCAGTGAGCCAGCAGCACGTTCGAACCAGTGATCCCAAAATCATGAAGGTGTTCGATGGGCCTTTTTCCGTATATTTTTCTTGCAAGTTCTACGTCTCGAATTGACTCGTTGGAATGCGTGTGAATACCGACTTTGTACTTGTCCGCAACTTCCCTAGTCTTCTCAAGTAACTCCGTTGAACAGTCGCGAAAACTATGAAGACCGAACCAAACCTGAATCCTACCGTCACAGGTTCCATGCCTTTCCTTGACCAGTTTTTTATTATCCTCAAACTTTTCCAAGTAGCCTATTTGATCCGAGACATAGGGGGCCATCACTGCCCTAATTCCTACCTCCTCGGCGGCGTCTGCGCACCTGTCCATAAAACGATGCATGTCCAATACACAAGTAGTCCCAGACTTAATCGATTCGCAATAACCTAATCTAGACATAACGTAGGCATCCTCGGGACGCAATACTTCATGTTCGGGATGAACGTATTTTTCGAGCCACACGTAAAGTGGTAGATCGTCGCCAATTCCCCTTACCGACCCAGAGTGCATGTGCGCATTTATCAAACCCGGCATCACGACCTTCCCGCGAGCATCGATGACCTCGTCGGCCTTATATTTTTTCACAACCCTGCTTGTTTTGTTGACTTCCAATATTCTACCATTTTGGATTACGACGGCACCGTCTTTAAAAATTTGATTCCTTTTGTCCAATAAGATGACTATGCCGTTTTTAACGATCAGTTTTTCACCCATAGGACCGAACCCCAAGCAGAGATTACTTGGACCCCCCTCATTTAAATTCCCCTGAATCTGAGGCAGGTTATTTTATAACAAAAATCCAGACGCCTTTAAAAATAATTTATTCAACTTATGGGGCATGTTTAAGGTCAGATATTTAAGTTAATAGCTAATTTCTTTAACTATGACCCTTAACAAAAATAAGGTTAAGAAAATCGCAAAAAATTTAGGTGCCGATGCGGTTGGAGTCGGAGACGTTAAAAGGATGGATGAAGCGCCCCCGGGTCACAAACCCACCGACTACTTGAAAGACGCGAAATCCGTGATTGCTGTCGCCGTCCGTATAAACTACTCTGCTATTGAGGGACTCCCTAAAACCAGAAATGAATATGTAAATGCTGGCAATGCTGCGAGTGTAAAAATCAACAAAGTTATCTATGAGTTATCTAGGAAGATTGAAGAAGAAGGATTCTCCGCTGTGCCTTTCCTACAAGGCGAAGACACCAGCGCCCTTAGGGGGGACATCTCCTTGAAGCATGCGGCCGTGGCGGCTGGGATAGGTGAGTTTGGACTGAACAACCTTTTATTGACTCCCGAATATGGACCCAGAGTTTTACTGGCAGCCATTGTTACAAATGCGGAGCTTGAGCCCGACCCGCCACTTGAAGAAAAACTGTGCGACTTATGTGAAGTGTGTCTAAAAGTATGCCCTGTGGACGCTTTGAGAAATCCCCAGAGTTATGATAGAATGAAGGGGTGGACGATCGATAAAACTAGGTGCCGTCATTACATTTACGAAGTTCTAGAACCGATTCATGGTCATTTCAGTTGCGGAGAGTGCATAAAGGCCTGTCACGTGGGGAAGGCTAAAAAGTAAATAGAAAATCCTGAATTCAATATCAACAGTACGGCTGACCCAGAACCGTTCGGAGATAATCTTAAAACGGGAATGTACTTACCGCAGAAACCTTTTAAGAAAAATACATCAATAGAAGACTGTATGGTCGATTTGATAATTAAGGATGCGAAGTATATCGTGACTCTAGATCCCAAGCGCAGGGTAATACGCGATGGAGCTATTGCAATAGAAGGCACGAAGATAGTTGATGCCGGAAAATCATCTGAAGTTATAAGGAGCTATCCAAGAGCGGAAACTATAAATGCAAAGGGCAAGCTTGTAATGCCCGGTCTATTTGATTGTCACGCGCATTCCTATCAGAATATGATTCGAGGCATGGCTTTCGTTAACCCAAGAAGACAGCGGGGAATTTTTTTCCTTGGTGGAGCTTTACACCTGCAGGGGGTATACACACCCGAGGACGCCAAGGCGTCTATGGCGTTAAACTGCCTGGAATACATCAAATCAGGCGTGGTTGGTTTTTGCGACTGGGGCATAAACCTCAGGTACAAAATAGACGGACTCGCCGAAACGGTGGAAAGGTCCGGCATAAGGGGGGTGTTGGGCAAATCCGTCATGGAATTTCCCAATTACGGCTCCTACGAGAATGTCATAGACAAAGGCCTGTTGGAGAATAAGGACGAGTGCATAAAGGACACTGTAAGGGCAATAAAAAAGTGGAACGGGAAAGCCGACGGACGGATGAAGGTTTGGTTTGGCCCGAGAAGTGTAGGGGCACTCTCACTTGGAACTTATAAGGAAATCGCGAGACTGGCCAGAGAGCACAGGGTCGGGATAACTTTTCACCTTGCAGAGATGGCAGAGTTAGATACAGGCTACATATGGAATACTTACGGAATGTCACCTGTCGAATTTATGAAATCAGTTGGCTGGGTAGGCCCCGACGTCAGCCTAAATCACTGTCTGTGGTTGACTGGGACGGACTTGAAGCTCTTAATGGAAACTAACACAAACGTCGTCCACTGCCCAGCACCAGCCTTTGTTTCGAGAGTTCAGGATATGTTGCAGATGGGCATTAACGTAGCCTTGGGATGCGACGGCGGGCACGGCACCAACGATATCTTTGAGGCTATGCAGGTGGAAAATATAATGCAGAATACGATACCCAGCCCCTCCGTCACAGTACTATACCCCGAGAACA
>CAYUMT010000076.1:0-7907 GCA_964446015.1 Hadarchaeota archaeon (SeqCode) | reverse complement strand
ATCGGCTGAAAAGTTCCAGTGGACCCCACTGGCGCTTATGCGACCTATGCATGGCATTTCATGATAATTATACGAAACTCTGAAATCGCCGCAAAAGTTTAAATTTCATATACATTAACGACTAGGTCTGCCCGTGCTTTGGTCCATTTTCTAAAAGAATATGCCTTGAATTATGGCACATGGATTGCATCGTGCGGGCAAGAGGACTCGCAGGCTCGGCACTCGGTACAATCGTCCGGCCTTGCGATCACGGCCTTGCCGTTGACGATGTCGATTACGTTTACGGGACAGACCTCTGCGCAAGCGCTTGCGCCCTTGCATTTTTCCAAATCTACAACGGGTGGCATGTTTACACTCTCCTTTTTTGTTTCATGAGGGTGGTTATATACCCTGCTATTCGGTTGCGGATACTCTTACTTTCGGTTTTTAGAAGCTCATCGATGGCCAATGAGTTCTCATCGAAATCGGTCGTGAATTTATCGGGATAAGCTTCGATGAACTTGCGTGCGCCTCTCTTCAGGTACAGGGGTCTCACGCTGCCCATATCAATCCCCTTTCGATTAGCGCTTTTGCTCAAAAAGCCTTTCCATGGTCCATTTTTTTGGCCACGCGCAACGCCAGCTCGGCCACATCCGAGGGCGTCTCGCCGAGTAGCCTGATCATGGCCTCCTTCCCAAAGCCGCCCTTGTCAAATATAACTTGGGGAACTTTTCCGGTTTTTTCGATTGCCCGCTCCACGCCCCACCTCATCGTTTTCACACCCTTGGGTTCGGCCCTCCGGTCAAAGGTGCTCGTGTCTAGGCCTAACCCCCTGCATGCCTGCAGGATCTTTTGAGAATATCTGATGTTAATTGCGGCCCGAATTCTGGGGTCATGGCCCATCGCGGTCAACACGATGTTTGCAACGTGTTCTGAGCCACCGAGCTCTGGAAAACCAGTGACGATAGCTTTCCCACCGACCATGATCATCCTACCGGATAGGCCCACGACATCAGAGGTTGACTTGGCGTCCGGCAGTGCCATTGCTATGTTCGATCCGACCTCCGGAAGTAACATGGAAAATTTAGGATCTCCAATTAGAAGTTGCGAGGCTTTCCATACCTCTTCAATGGCCCTGCATTTGTTGGCCTCCCGCAGAAGCGCGTACATCTGGTTGACCGGCATGACGCCCTTGCCCACGCTTAACCTGCCCCGGATTGCGTCCAGCAGAAATTCCCTGGCGTTTGTCACGGCCGTTTGCAGGTTTTCACCCTTAGCAAGTTCCGCAGTTATAGCCGATGAGTAGGAACACCCGGTGCCGTGCGTTGAATCCGCCGTTATCCTCGGAGTACTGAGCTCGGTGAACTTACCGTTCGTGTAGAGCACATCCGTGACTACACGTCCCTTCAAATGCCCGCCCTTAATCAGAACGGACCTTGGGCCGAGTCTGGCAATTTTACGCGCCGCCCGTTTCATATCGGCTTTTGACCTTATCCTCATCCCTGAAAGTTTTTCGGCCTCCAATAGATTGGGAGTGGCCAGCTCGGCGCGCGAAAGCAGCCCCACAAGTGCGGTTAAAGCTTCTTCTCTTAAGAGGGAAGAACCAGTTGCGGATATCATCAGGGGGTCGACCACGAGTTTTAGCCCATGTCGCTTGGTGCTGGAATCCACCGCTTTAATTATACCGATGTTGCTCAACATGCCGATTTTGGCAAACTTGACCCGAAAGTCCTTCATTAACGTGTCGAGCTGCTGGATCACGAATTCGGGGGGAAGCTCGAAGGTGGCGTCCACACCAAGGGTATTTTGCGCTGTGATCGCGGTCATGACACATAGCCCGTGGACATCCAGAGCAGCGAAGGTCTTTATATCGGCCTGAATCCCCGCACCTCCACCTGAGTCTGAACCCGCAATTGTGAGGGCGCACGGCAGCTTCATACTATCTCACCCAGCAGATATGTCGGGCGGGCTTTATCTATTTTTAGGCTGATAGTTTTCGTGCACGCGCATAGAATCAAAACTTTATTACACCCTATGCAATAAAATCAGGTGATGACATGAGAAAAATACAGCTTACGCTGATACAGATAGACAACTATGGCCCGTGGACGGTAACGCCCAAGTTGCGCAGGGAGGCAGATCTCCAGGTCCTGCAGGCCGAGCTTTATTCAGAGCTTGAGCGACAGTTCGGCTCTCGCGGGGGGTTGGTGTTCCAGACTCGGTTTGACAATCTGCTGGCGGTTTCCAATGGCATCTCGCTCGAGGACCACGGGCTCATTCAGAAATCGGTCAATCAAAAGTTTCCTGTCACGGTGAGCATGAGCGTTGGTGCTGCGCCGACCGCATACGGGGCACAGATGCAGGCCACCCTTGCCATGCAGCGGGCCGGGAGCAGCCGTTCGGTGGAGCGTAAGGGGGCTCTCGTCGGCAGCAGCGTTGGTAAGCCCGATGAGGACTGGGTGCAGCTAGCTCACATAGACATAAACCATTCAACTCTGATAACGGACAGCGAACCCATATATGACACGCATCTCCTGCTCCAGCGCGCCCATCTATCGTTGATGTCCGCCCTGATCAGACGAAATGCCCTGGTGTTCTACATGGGCGGGGACAATCTAATTGCCCCATCCAATGGTCTGGAGATCTCCGAGCTGATGAACGTTTTTTCGGAAGTAAAGCGGGAGCTTGGGATGGAGCTCAAGGCCGGCGTTGGGGTTGCGCGGACAGCTGAGTTGGCGGTGCGTCTGGCCAGCGAGGGGTTGCACGACATTCGCAAGGGCGGCAGCAAGTCGCCCGTAGTGCTCAAGAGTGCTCAATAAGATTTACATTTTGTTGCCCCTACAGATACATCTCCTATACTTAATGCCACAGACCCAACTTTAGGGGTATGAGGCCGGGTATTTCAGGGCGGTTTCTTATGAAGATGCCGACCGAAATGGGCAAGTACTAGGTAAAGACTAGTTTATGGGGGGGAATGATGGCGGTAAAGACCAAAATCCAAAATATCGTGCTATCAATCACATACGAGGACACAGAGTTTGACCTTAAGAAGGTGTTTAGCTCGCTGGATGGCACGGTCTATAATCCGAAGCGCTTTCCCGGCGTCGTCTACAAATCTGTGCACCCCTCACCGTCCTTTTTGATCTTCGCATCGGGGAAGATGATATGCGCTGGCGCTAGCAGCATGAAAGATGCCAACCGGGCGATAAGGAAGCTGACCAGAAAGCTCAGGGAGGCAAACATAAGGGTGAAAGCGGAGCCAAAGGTCAAGGTTCAGAATATCGTGGCATCCGTTAATTTCAACAGGAAGTTCGATATCGAGAATATAGCTCGTCGTTTTGAGAACACTGAATACGAGCCTGAGGTCTTTCCAGGCCTCGTGTTCAGGCTCGAAGATCCAAAAGTAGTGTTTTTGCTGTTTGTGTCGGGCAAGGGCGTCTGCGTGGGGTCTAAAAGCATGAAAGATGTAAAAAGAGCAGCTCAGGAAATAAGCAAAATCCTCCGTCGACATTAGCGCCCCCTCCATTTTCCACACTTGAAAATCTCCCTCGTTCTTGCCATCCACGCCGGACATATGTGGGTATGCCATTATCTCTGGAAAAAAAGCAAAATCTTTGAAATCGCGTATTCTAAGCTTGGAAAAGTTACATTTTAATATTTGCGACTTGAATTCATCAGAGGTTATATTATGAAAAAATTAAAGGGCAGTCAAACCGAAAAAAATCTGCTGAAGGCATTTGCCGGGGAAAGTCAGGCGAGAAACAGATATACCTATTTTGCAAGCGTCGCAAGAAATGAGGGTTTCGAACAGATCAGCGCCATATTTCAAGAGACTGCGGAAAACGAAAAAGAGCACGCAAAAGTTTTTTTCAAACATCTTGAGGGCGGAGACGTTACAATAGAGGCCAGCTACCCGGCCGGGAAAATGGGAACGACCCCCGAAAATCTTCTTGCCTCTGCCGAAGGCGAAAAGATGGAGTGGGGAACATTGTACCCCATGTTTGAAAAGGCGGCCAGGGAAGAAGGGTTCGATAAAATTGCAGATTCCTTTAAGGAAATTGCAGAAGTGGAAACGCAACATGAAAAAAGATATAGAAGGCTGTTGGCGAGCGTAAAAAATAACACCGTGTTCAAAAAAGATACAGTGGTGAAGTGGAAATGCAGGAACTGTGGCTATGTGCATGAAGGGAAGGAAGCACCAAGAGAATGTCCGGCCTGTAAACACTCACAGAGTTTCTACGAACTGCTTTGCGAAAATTATTAGTCGAACATTGCGTTCTGAGATCTGCAATCATTATCCACATCCTCTGCCGGCGATTGCCTATTGTCTTTAATCATCGGAGGCTTAGTTAATCGTCATCGCGCTACATGGGTTAGTTTTGAGGATTTTCCCCTTCTCAAGTTTGGAAAGCTTGGCACAGCTGGAGTTTCTAAACAATCCCTAATCAAGAGCGGAATACCTAAAGCCCATTTTACACCCCTAGAAAAATAGGTCCATCTATCCCGCGGTTCGGTCTCTCCTTAGGTATCTTGCCCCACAATCCGGGTGCCTACGACTAACTAATATATCCGTCAAGCGTGGTGAGAATAGGATAGAGATGAGTCTGCGCAGATACCACTGGTACAAGCCGAGCAGTAAGGAGAGAAAAAAGCGCTGCAAGAAGAAGCTCAGGCGCCACAGCCAAGCTAAGTTAGCCCGTCAGCTTGCGGTCAAGGAAGAAGCTTGATATGTGTTATTCATCGCAAGGGATGAGAGAATAACAACAACACAAACGACAAACCATAGTTGTTGGGTATAGTTCAATAATCAATTTTTTCTTTACTATCTACCTTTAACGGATAATTTTTAAGGCGCAAGCTGGCCGAGATGTAGAAATAGGCACTGCGCGGTTGCCAGCTTGGGAGGTTGAAGCGATTGCAGTGCAATACAGTCTTAAGTAGCGATATGACGATGAAGTTCAAGTTCTCCATCTTAAACTGCTTCCCATAGCGTGAAGGGGCTTTTTTTGGGGGAATTGGTGATATGCTGGTCTCCCACGATTTCTGCCGCCCCAAGACAAACCGTCATGGGATAATTCGTCTCCATCCAGATTGCGTCAGATGGATACTCGAAGGCAAGAAAAAGACGACCTATAGCAGGAATCGAAGGGATGGGATTTACGAAGTCGTGGATGGTCCGCTGCTCCAACCCAAACATCTTGGCATTTTTATCGAGATGACTCCACACAAGAATCGCCCGCTTAGAGAGGTTCAAGCCGGCAATTTCGGGACTGAAGGGCCGTTCAATAATTCCGAAGAATTCGTTTTGTGGTATGCCCAATCTGGACTTTGCAGAATTCCGGCCAGAGGGTGGATACACGGCGTGGAGCTTGTCAATGTTAGATAGGCGTCATAGCTCCCAGAAGTTGCGGTCCTCGTTGAGACGTGATAATTGAGTTGCAATATCCCCTTTTTATCCTTAGTGCCTCCCTATTTAGATATATATCCATTTTTCACAAGAACCTTTAACTGCACAGCCAACGTAAGTATCACTTGGCAGGGATGAAAGCCTGCAGAGGCGGTCAAACCGGAGCCTACGGGCAACGGGGATCCGTGAAAAAACCCGGGCGAAAAACCGGGGAATGACGCGGATAAGTTCCGTAGAGGAACGGGATGAGACAGCGACTGCGGGAAAAAGGTCCTGACGCGAAAAGGCGACGAGCAAGCGAAATGGTCGAGATTCGTAAGCTCGTTGGAAAAGTAATGGAAGGGCCGAAGTCCCTGCCACTTTTGTTTATGGTTTATCTAAAATAGGGCGGGCCAGTGCTGGCGGGGCACTGCACGGACCACTCGCATGTGGGGGCAGTGGACAAATACGGCACACTACTCCTTTTTTGTATTCGGGTTTAACTGTGTAGCGATGGAGAAAAATGAAGTGCTAATTAATTATAATATGGGAGCAAATAAGATGTCTTGGAACTTAGACCGTTGGTGAAAAGATGGTTGGAACTTGTGTAAAATGTGAAAAATGCGGTGCTAAAATCCGAGTGATCTGGGGGTTAAAAACGAGGGAAGTATCGGAAATTCTTGGGAAGGATTGCGGTTACCGCATTATCGATAGGGACAACCCCGCGCCAAGCATTAAGAATATCGTGTGCTCGAAATGCGGCAGCCAAGAATTTGAAACCATCCGACTACGTGAAAAACTAGGAATACAAAGGGAATGGATGAAATGGTTAAAAAATTTAGGACGAAAAAGCTAAATTGAATTCAAACCGAGCCTTTTAGCTTTGCCACGGCGTGAATAAGTTAAGAATATCTTTAACCTATTACGATTAGGATGCAGCTCCTATTGATTGTATGAATATTGATGGAGTTTCCATTGAGCAACTATCAACAAAATTATGAAAATTGATATGACAATGGCAACCAATGCCACGCCAGCATACAGTGGGGGTCCGGTCAACAAAATGATGGAACCAGGAATGTTCGATATCATAAGTACTATGCCAAGTAATCCCCCTTGCTTTAAGGATTTCCACAGCCAGTACCCCGCCAGTATGGACAGGACGCTGAATGACAGAATGGCTATCATCGCGGCCAGCTTTAGCCTTAAAATAACGGCGGTCTATCTCGCCACGTCAGTCCTAATCCACGCCAATTTTCTACCCTGAAGGAAGAATCGATTATCGTGCTTACAACAACTATGACAATTAAGATTACTTCGGGGGCAAAAATCAAGCTCGATGATGCCAAGGATTATATTTTATGAGTGCAAGATCTAGTGAGGTTTGTTCCTTGAGAAAACGGACTTCTACATTGCTAGTGGTTTTTTTCTCAGTTATGGCATTTATCGGCATGACCTGTGGGTTCAGGTACGATTGGCCTGATTATGTACATGTGGATTATGGTCTTCCTCTCAAGTGGGGAACAAATACTCTAAGCACCATTATTGGGCCTCCAGAGGTAGCATGGAATGTTGATATGGTGGGGCTTCAACTTGATTTGATTTTCTGGCTTGGACTGATAGTAGCCTCGGCCATCTTGGGTAGAATGATAGATGGTAGGCAAGCAAGTTGAACAAAAAAATCGCCATGCCAAACTCATGCATTTGGATATTTTTTGAACACTTCCGTTACTAGTTGGCATTTTCCTTCCCGACAGCCTTTGTCGCGCTTACCGCGTCAAGCGGAGCATTGCAGCTTTGGCAAAATCTCGCGCGAGGGTTGAGAGTTTTAGAGGGCAATGCATAGATGAATTTATGTGCAACCACCTGATTTTAAGTGCATGTGGGCTTTAGGGATGAAACTTGGTCTTGCGTTAGCTTGCTTTCTTCGCCGCACTGACCCTCCTTTGACAACTTTTACCCCTGGAGATCATAGATTATCTTGACAAATTGTGAGGAGGTGAGATGAGTGGCTAGATATTTGGTATTGTGGCGTCAGAATCCATGTGCACCGTGGCCTACAGACCCATCCGAACGCTTAAAACTGAGCGAGAGAATGTACGCGGCAATAGACGACTCCATAAAGAAGGGCGAGATGGATGAGTTTGGCTTCTTCCCAGACGTAGTCTCGGGATATGTAATCAGTAAAGGGGAAGCAGCAGATCTCTACAGAAGAGCGAGCATGTTCCAACCCTACATTCTCGTCGAACACCACGAGATAATACCATACGAGAAGGGTAAGGAAATCTCTATAGCAATTGCAAAGGCTAGAATCGAAGCGGCGAAGAAGTAATTGCTCAGATTTTCAGGTTTTAAGTGGACGGCGACATCACCTATCTCTCAGGTTACCCGTCCTGTAGCATCTCGGCCAGTTTGTGCCTTTGATAAAGTGCGACGGTTTTACCCGCCGCGTAGCCCGAGAAGCATCTCTAGATTTCTCTGATTTGGGGCCGAGAGACTGAGCAGCGGGTAGTGATAGTTGAGTCGGGGGACTATAAGAATT
>CAYUMT010000075.1:6056-7952 GCA_964446015.1 Hadarchaeota archaeon (SeqCode) | reverse complement strand
TCAACAATTAGGAAGGCCAAGGACAAAATACTTTAACAGCATCGATAGCGAAACCGATAGGTTTAAATATCCTAGTTTTTTAGGTTATCTGGATTGAATGGTTAAGACTGGTTTAATAGTCGCCGTGGTTGTTACAATAGTCGTCATAGCTGCAGCGGGGATCTACTTGGGAACCCAGCCCGCAGCACCTGTTACTCCTACAACGACTCCAACGACAACTCCAACGACGACCCCAACGACAACTCCTACAAAGCAGCTTAAAGTAGCTTGGCTATGTCGTACCAAGACTACCTATAGCACTAGATGGGGGGCACTTCAATATGAAGCTTTATTGAGAGCAAAAGACGTGTTTGGAGATCGATTATTGTTCGAATTTACGGAGGACGTTGACGTTCCCGTAACTGAACGTGTCGGACGAACCTATGCAGATAGAGGTTTTGATATGATCCTCTACTCAAGTTGGGCCCCGGACGCTGTTAAAGTCATTGCCAAGGATTATCCGGATGTCTATGTGGGTGCCGCTGGTGGAGGATGTGAGCTTCAAACTCTTTATCCGATCCCGACGCCAGTTCCACCGAATGTTTTTCACGTTGATAGTTTCATGCATGAAGCCGCATATTTGAATGGATACCTTGCTGGAAAAATGACTAAAACAAATGTAATTGGGGTAGTAGGACAATATCCAGTGATAAATGCCAATAGGTATTACAATGGTTTTATTCAAGGGGCGAAGGCTGCTAATGAAAATGTGCAAATAAAACTCATTTTGATATTCAGCTGGTTCGATCCTTCAAAGGCTAAGGAATCGGCAATATCTCTCGTTGAGAGCGGGGCCGACATCATTTATGCCGATGCGGTGGGGGCTTCTGAAGGAGCTGTTGAAAAAGGTGTGTATTACATCGAAGCTCAACATGTTGATCTGGTGGCAAAGGAGTGCCCCGTGACGCTATCTGGTCAATTTTGGAATCTCGACCCAATTTACAGAGATTTGTTCAATGACATCTTAGGGGGTACGTTCAAACCTAAAGAGTACATGTACGGTATGGCTGAGGGTGGTGCGGTATTCAAAGTGATACAAACCGATAAAGTACCCACAGCTGTTATGGACACGCTCCGCGAGCTCGAAAGGAGAATTGTCGCTGGAGAGCTGGTAATTGAGCCTAATGTCGCAAATCCCGAAGACGTTTGGGGTTTGTAGTGGGCGTTTTTCTTGTTCACTACAAAATTCAAATATCTAATTAGCGTCTACTAGATTTACCTACCCTGTGGAGTTGGAATAGGTAGAATTTCATTCTTTGCTCAAGTTTCCTTAGACACGTTGCGCATTTTTAATCTGCCTTGATAATTCGGAAGCTTTTGATTAAATTGAATCTGAGGATTAGGCATGCTATTGGACTGACGCGAAAGCAAAATGATTATAAATGACCGAGGTTATTATTTTCCGGTTTTTGTGTATGGAGTGCCCAACGCAGCTGGCGCATATGCCTTTCTACCCACCACAATCAGTGCTATTAATGTAACGAGGTAAGGGGTCATCAAAATAAATTGGGTGGGAATGGCAAAACCCATGGCTTGGAGCCTCAGCTGAAATGAATCCAAAAGGCCAAATAACGATGCCCCTACAAAGATCAAAGAAGGCCTCCAGCGACCAAATATTACTATTGCAATAGCTATCCAACCTCTTCCCGCTGTCATTCCAGCATAGTATGCATTAAACTGAACCATGGTCAAATATGCTCCAGCAACTGCTGCTATGAGTCCACCGAAAATGATACAAAGGTAACGTGTGCGCTCCACCCTTATGCCCAAGCTATCTGCAGCCAAAGGATTTTCTCCCACTGCTCTGATTTTTAAACCCCATGTCCGATCCAAGCGCTTTGAACGTGTGCAACACGC
>CAYUMT010000075.1:0-6046 GCA_964446015.1 Hadarchaeota archaeon (SeqCode) | reverse complement strand
CAATACTAAAATAAGCGAGAAATAAACAATGATGTTTTGCCGGAATATAGCTGGCCCGATAATAGGTATTTCACTCAAGAGGGGTATGGCAGTAGTTTTTAAAGTTTCTATTAATACGGCCTGGCGTCCGAAGAGACTTAAATACAAGAATGTTGAGAGAGCCAACCCAAAAATGGTAAGTGCAACTCCGGCCACTACTTGGTTAACCTTGAGCGATATAGTCAGAAATGCATGAAACACGGCCACTATCGAAACCAAGATTAATCCCGCAAATAAAGCTAGCCAATAATTGCCGGTAAAATAAAGGGCTGCAAATGAAGTAAAGGCCCCTATTTCAATCATGCCCTCGAGCCCAAGATTTCGGACGCCGCCGCGTTCGACGATAACTTCCCCCAATGCAGCTATCAAAATGGGGGTAGCTATGCGGAGGCCCGCAGCAATGATGCCCGTAAAGAAAACTTCCTCTGGCATTATTTACCCCCCAACTTAATTTTATAAGAAGCTATGGCCTCCGCGCAAAGCACGCTAAAGAAAATCAAACCATTGGTGACCAAAGAAAGAGCATAAGGTACACCTATAGAGGCCTGCATCTCGAAGCCTCCGACCAATAAAACGCTAAACAGAAATGCTACCAAGGTCACCCATCCGGGGTGGTTCTTTCCCAGCAAAGCAACTAGGATAGCATTCCACCCATATGCATAAGAAATATCATCTCGTAAACGGTGAAAAACACCAGACACTTCAACCATTCCCGCAAGACCGGCGAGGCCTCCGCTTATTATGGCAACCAACAAGAAAATCTTTTTTACATTTATTCCCCCATACTGAGCTCCCTTCAGACTTATACCCACTGTTTTTATTTCATACCCAAATACGGTCTTGTTTAAAATCAGATATACCGAAGGAACTAACAAAATGAATAAGAGAGTAGCAAAATGCGATCGAGTTCCTTTTATCAACGTTGGGATTATAGCCCATTCGGGAAAAGACTCAGATTGGGGCATAACGCTTATGGGATCCATCCAAGGTCCGTAGAGTAAGTAACTTAAAAAGAAAAGCATGACAAAATTTGACAGTAGTGTTACAATTATTTCAGAAATCCCAAATTTATTTTTCAAAAATGCCGCGATCACGGCTAAAAAGGCTCCGCCTGAAAACCCAACTACCATAAGTAATGGGACGAAAAACGCGGAAGGCATTTCAACTCCTTTAAAAATCAGCACAGTTGCGGTAGCAATCGCTCCGCCCGCAAAAAATTGTCCCTCCCCTCCGAGGTTAATGAACCTGCATTTAAAGCTAAAACACAACCCTAATGCTATAAATAACAAAGGAGTCGTTGTCACAATAATTTCAGTAATGGTATGTATGTTCCTGAAAGGTGCAAAGAAAAGTTCTCGATAGGCGGTTAATGGGTTAGCACCTAGCAAAGCGATCACAATTGCGACTATTATAAACGTCAGCAAAAACATCAAAACTAGCCATATTAACCTAATACGCCGGGACGTAGGTTCTTCTCTTTTTTCGACGACTAAGAATCCCATTTTCCACCGGTTTAACAGTTGAATAAGTGTTTAAATAAATTACTGGTTAAAACGAAGCTGATTTGCTAAGTTATTCCTCAAGTTTTGGGATTTTTACGTCCTTCAGCCCAGGGATTGCAACCACTTCAGGAAACTTAACCCCGAATCTTCTAGTCGCATCAATCCCCATAACTGAAGTAACGTCCTTCTCAGGAACTGACGGATCCAGAGGCCCTCCCGCAGTGCTTGGAACTATGATTACATCCTCCGCAGGTTGGGCACAGAAACTCAAGGCCCACAAAACTTTCGTTGGGTCGAAGATGTCCACATCCTCATCTACCGCTATAACAATTTTTGGCCTAGACGAATCGCCCAATGCCGAGAGGATAACGTTTCTAGCCTCGCCTTTGTAGCGCTGTTTTAATGAGATAAAAACTAGAAACTGAGCCCCGCCTGCTGGCGAGTAGCAAACGTTTTGAACCTCAGGGTATTCCTTCTTCAACTTCTCATATAGGGCTGCCTCGTATGGGAATTCCTTGAGAACGTGATTTTCCGTTGTCGGTAGCCCAGTCAGCCCGGCCTGAAAAATTGGGTTCTCTCGATGGGTGATTGCAGTAACTTCGACCACAGGGTTTTGTTCCTCTTTGCCGTAGAACCCAGTGAATTCACCGAAAGGCCCCTCAGGATCCCTCACGTTCGGCAGCACTTTGCCCTCGATTACTATCTCTGCAGTGGCCGGAACCTCCAAATCCACTGTTTTACACTTAACCACATCAACAGGCTGACCGCGTATCCCGCCCGCAATTTCCAATTCATCAAACCCATATGGGGCCTTTACCTGTGATGCATATGGAATCACTGGATCAACTCCTATGGGAATTGCGATTTCCAAGGGCTCCCCTTTGTCTTCTGCTTTCGCAAACTGTGTTGATATATGTTGGAACGCGGGTGCCATTATGCCGAGTCGATTTTTGCTCTTTACCTGCATTCTATAGATAGAGGCGTTTTTTGTCCTAGTTTCTGGATCCTTGCTTATCTGCACACCGACGGTGATATACCGGCCAGCATCTTCCTCACTGTATATAGGTATGGGGAACTTGGACGAATCGACGTTGGCATCTTCTAAAACCACCTCTTGGCACGGAGCCCCTTTCACGAGTTTGGATGGGATTGGATTTCTTATTCCGCTCAAAAACTTTTGAAGTACATTTTCGTTTGTAGCCTCCAATGCCATCAATGCTAGTTTCCTAGTAGCGAAAACACCCCCCACAACTGGAATTTTATGACCTCTGACTTTTTCAAAAAGAAGAGCAGGACCTTGTATGTCTGATGTCTTTCGAATATAAGCTGCGATTTCGTACTTCAGATCTACCTCTTCTTTAACGCGGACAAGCTCTCCATTCTTTTCCAGCAGGCTCAAGAACTCCCGTAAATCTTTAAATGGCATGTTTAACCCTGTACCCAACTTGAACTTCAGTGGTATAAGATTTTTTAATTATGCTAAAAACATTACAACCACGACCAAAATTAGAGAAATTAAGCAATAGACAAGCATCTTTAATCCTACAACCTATGGGGTGTCCACTAGAATTTTTTATCTCATCCTACCGGAATTCCTAAGTCAGAAATCTCCCTTTTCACTCTATCGTATATTTCCTTCCATTCTTTCGTGGGTTTAAGTGTCTTTAAATCGAAGCATTCGGTGAAACTTTTGCCCTTGGGTGGGTTCATCAACTTATCCTCGTACTTCGGTATTAGGTTCTTGGCAATCTCGTTTGCATCGCTACGCTTCATCCCGGCGCATGCTTTGAAGACCTCGGCGCAGAACTTGGCCTCTAACGGGCTGATGTAGTTGGTATATTTACCGGCTGCCGTTCGAGGACCGATAGAAATACTGGCACCTGAAACGGAGGCACTCATTAAACCAACGGACGATTCGTATAGAAGCATGTCAGTGCAGGGACCAGCAGTTTGATTGACGATTGAATGTGTCAATACCCGGGTGTTTCGACTCATGGCTTGAAAAACGATGCTATTTGCCCAGAGAGCCTCTCGACCGCAACTCCCAAAGTATCTAAAATCATAGACACCGGCCCCGCATGAAATAGCCTGATGGACGGGCCTTCCTAAGATAAAATATGCAATGGCAGAAATCGTTGAGCCTTCTGGTGGGCCGGAGTATCCACCCACCATAGACCATGAGCCTGTTCGAATGATTCCGCCACAATTAATAGATTGAACCACCTTATGAAGGCAAGAATAGTCGGTCTTCAATTCAGATGGAAAAAGCACGATTGCGACATCAGTGGGCTTGTACCCACCGACTATGCCGTAGCCGCCGAACTGCCCGTATTCGGTCGGGCTTGTGACCACTGCGCCTGCCGGCATTCCATTCCTGCAAGCCCTCCGAAGCACCTCCTGATGCATTTTTGCTTGCAGATTTCCAGCTAAAGTTTCATATGGCGTGCCAGAGAGTAGAGGCCTTCCATAGACCGTTTCCAATGCAGCACCATCAAGGATGTCTATTTCTCGGCACTGCGCGATACCTATCATTAGCGGAATCCATAGATCTTCGGAAACTGCTATCCCTAACGGGGACCAAAACACTGGTACTTCTCTATCCTCAATGCTTCTCGCTTTGATAGTTATTTTGTCCAAACCCTCCCCTAAAGTGATCTCTCTGGGAGAGACTCTGAACACCTCCCTCAGCTCCTCCTCGCTGAACCTTATCACCCTCCGCGTGTCCAGACAGAGCATCCCGGTCTCGACAGCAAACTCGAAACCGGCCCTGAAGAACTCGTCTGCAAGGCCATCGTCCATGTTTATGGGATTTTTTGGGTCGCAGGTCTTTTCCAGTCCATGTTCCTTGAGCTTCTCGGCAATTCCTTTTGGTATGACCTTTGTGTTCCATTCCTTGTCGGTACAAACGGGTCCTGAATGGGCCCTATCCAAAACTTCCAAAATTCCGGGGGGTATTCTTGTGGCCATTTGAATCTACCTCCTATCTTCTCATGTATACGCAGTAATTTAGTTACTTAATACAATCGCTTGTAAGATGAAATGAAATTTAAACATTGCACCCATAACTTTAATATCTTAATTTCAAACTCAAAAAACGGGAGCTACTATAAAAAACTCATCAAAAAGTAAAGATACATTATTGTTTGGATTGCTTGTGTGCCTAGCGATTGCAATAGTCGCTTGGGCAATAACTTACTACAAAATCTTCATTGGGGTAAGCGCTTTGCTGTGGGCCTTTGTCTTCAGCATAATAATTACCAATCTAGTTAAGATACCTGTTAGATTTGAAGCTGGAATTAACTTCTGCTCTAGTTATGTCTTAAGATTTTCTATCGCAGCGTTGGGGCTTACGATAAGCGCTGGAGCATGGACTAAAATGGGTTTTACTGGACTTCTTATCGTGCTTTTAGTTGTAGCCCTTGGTTTTTCTTTGGGTATTTTGCTTGGAAAAAAATTTGGACTTAGCAAGGAGCTTTCTACACTAATTGGGGTCGGAACATGTATTTGCGGGGCCTCTGCCATTGCTGCTACTGGCCCAGCTATAAAAGCTAAGGAAAGCGAGGTGGGTCTCGCCCTCGCGTGCATTACTCTTTTTGGACTATTTGCCATGGTGTTATACCCATTTTTATTTACTTCCACGATTTTACGCGTATGGCTTAATGAATCGCAGGTCTCATTTGGTGTGTGGGCTGGAGTCGGTATTCATGAAGTCGCTCAGGTCGTTGCTGCTGGGTATCAAGTAGGTGCGACTGCTCTAGGTGTCGCTATCGTGACGAAGTCCATTCGAGTTTTTCTAATAGGTCCCATGATTATCCTTGCTTCGTATCTTCATTCTCGGATGGGAGTTAAAGAAAAAGCAAAAAAAGTATATATTCCCCTGTACGCGATTGCTTTCGTTGCGAGCAACATAGTTAACTCAATATTGTTAAACCTTTCAGCAACCCAATCCGTGTGGTCTATGATTAGCGGTAGCTACATCCAGCCTCTAGTCACCTTTTTGCTGGCAACCGCGTTTGCAGGCGTGGGTTTTAAAGTAAAATATAAGTCAATCACGAAAATTGGTTTAAAAGCATTTGCTCTCGGGCTTATATGCGCTTTTTTTACAGGTCTTTTTGGCTTGGCTTTAGTAATTAGCTTTTTGTAATTGATTAATGTATTTAGTTTTTTCCAGTTTTCCACCGTTTTCGAGTGTTTTCGCTGCTGAATAGTTTTGAATCCTGGTGGCCCACAATCAGAGTTTTAGTAAATGTTATCTATGCTGCTAACTAAGTCTCTTGAGCTGAACGTACATGAAGGTTCTATTCGTGGAACCCCCCAGGGAAATGTGGTTTGTCATGGGGGAATATCTCCCACCTCCATTGGGAATATTGCAACTAGCAGCTTACCTAGAATCCAATGCCGAAGGCATTGAGATTGAGGTTCTGGATTGCCAAGCAAAAAAACTGGACTGGAAGAATCTGGAAAAACACATTGAATCCGCAAAGCCAGACATAGTAGCCCCCAGC
>CAYUMT010000074.1:0-8233 GCA_964446015.1 Hadarchaeota archaeon (SeqCode) | reverse complement strand
CAATTTCGACCAAAAAGCAGCGCGAGATTATAGATGTGACGGATGAAGTGCTTGAAGCGATTCGGGAATCAAAGATCAAAAATGGATTTCTAATCGCACAACTGCCGCACGCGACTGCGACGTTGGTGGTAAACGAGGGCGAGGGTGGTTTAATGCAGGACATTTTGGACAGGATGGATGACTTGGTCCCCCTGCTGGGCGGATACCGGCACGACCGCATCGACGACAACGCCCATGCCCATTTAAAGTCGGCCTTTTTCGGCTCCTCCCGGGTTTTGCCGATTGCGGATGGCAGGGTGGTTAGGGGTACATGGCAGAACTTTCTTGTCATCGAGGAGGACGGTCCCAGGACCCGGAAGCTCGTTGTATTCGTGATGGGTGAGTGACATGGTGCTGGCGTATCTTGATATAGAGACAAGTTCTTTGAAGGCGAGCGATGGAATCGTCATAGCAATCGGTCTAATGCCAGGAGAAGATCCCGAGGTTCGCTTTGCGGACTCTCTTGAGGAAGAGCGCAGGGCTTTGGAGTGGCTAAAGTCCAAGCTAGAGGGCTGTGATACGCTCGTGACCTGGTATGGGTCGGGGTTCGACATTCCATTTCTAGTCACCCGCGCCTTGTTCCACAGCATGGACATTTCAAAGTTGACCGAAATCCCGATGCTCGACCTCCACGAGTGGTCCCGAGCCAACCTGCTCTTGGGCAGTTATTCGCTCGAATCTGTATCGCGTTTCCTAGGTGTTGGTAAATTCAAGGATTTTAAGGGAGAGGATATTCGGGCACTATTCCGGATGGTCGAGCGCGGCAACGTTGAGGCGAGGAAGCTTATAGTGGACCACTGCAGGGACGATATAATAATGCTAAAAAGCGTTCACGAGAGGCTCAAGGCACATGTCGACCGATCGAGATGAGGATTATCATGGAGGATCTTGAGAGGAGGGTAAGGACATGTACCCTCTGCAGGCTACACGGCTTGCGTAAAAATGCGGTTCCTGGTGAAGGTCCGTACAACGCCAAGGTTGTTCTCGTCGGTGAGGGTCCAGGACGTATGGAGGACCTCCAGGGGGTTCCTTTCTGCGGTGCTGCAGGGAAATTCCTAGACGAACTTTTGAAACTAGCTGGGCTTCTGCGTTCAGAGGTGTATATTACTAATATAGTCAAATGTCGCCCTCCAGAAAACCGCGTGCCACTTGATGACGAGATTGAAATATGTACCTCAAATTACCTAAAAAAACAAATCACAATGATAAAGCCTGAGATTGTCGTGTCTCTTGGCAGGACCTCCGCGCGAGTTTTGTTGGGTAAGGGGATAACCATGGGTTCGGAACATGGTAAGTTTTTGGACCATAACTACTGCGGCACGAGTTTCAAACTATTTTTGACTTACCACCCCGCTGCTTCGCTCTACGGGGCCAAGGCGAAGCAAAATTTAAAGGAGGATTTCAAAAAACTTGGGCATCTTATCGGTAAAGCGACGTAACTATATCCAATTCGGAAAACTGCCGGTATTGTTATTTTTCAAATAATTTTTTGATTAGCATTTCTCTAGCGGGGACCTATTTCCCATTTCGATATATCCAAAGACCAATGTCCATCTTTTAAAGCTTTGGAGCTTTCGAGTATCTTTATCGGTTGTTTGAACAACGGACCATCATTCACAAAGGTGTGATATTCGCCCAATTCACCGCAGGGATCGACTTTGCCCATTTTCGATAACTCGTTTAAAAAGCTTCCATCTATTTTGCGCCCCAGCCATTCCTCCCCGAGTAAATCAGCTTTGACCCTAACCACTATCGCTTTGAAACCCAAGTCTATGAACTCGGTGAGGATATCTCTCGTGTTGCGGTCCCAGAGGGGCATTATTGGTTTTATGTCCAGCTCTTTACAAATCCGGTCAACCCAGTCCTTGTGTTCTTGAACATATATATCCCCAAAAACGCCGCCAGTCACTCCCATTTGTTTTAAATCGTGAATTGCTTTTTTAAATTCCCGTTCATAAGTGTCCCATGTAGTTCCCCTTTGAATGATTGGAATATCGATTGCCTGCGACTGGGCGGCGATCAACTTTGAATCTACTCCATGCGACCTGCTCCTACTTCCATCTTCGGATATCATGTTCAGAAGGTGAGAGACCTCAAAGCCGGCCGAAATGGCCTTGTAGCACGCTAGACAGCTCTCCTTGCCCCCACTCCAAGATGCGACGACCTTCATTTGATCACCGTCATATTGGATATCCCCCGCACCTTTTACAGTATGTAGAATTGCTCGGCACGCTTGAATTACAGTAGGGACAAATTTTTCCTTTGAAATCCGTTGGGCCAAAAACGCCTACCAAAGACCTGTAGATTTCATAATAAAACAGCTGTTCCTTGTTTCGGATGGTCACCTTGTCTTCTTTGAGATACCTGTCCCCTTTCTCCTTAAACTCCGCGTCGGAGATTGTAGAACCAAAAAGTTCCGTGAGCACATTTGTCCCCGACCCAAACTCTATCGGCGTCTTGGCTCTCCACACCACCTCAGGCGGCAGCACCTTTTCGAAGGCCTTCCGCAGGATCCACTTGCCCCAAGTTTGGCCGTCTTCTTTACGAACTTTCAGGCTCGGGTCTAGGTCCATAGCAAATTTTTTAAACTCTGGATCGATGTATGGTAGCTTAGCTTCCATCCCCAAAAACTCCGCCAAAGGCACGGATGAGAAATGCATGACCCCCCACATTTTTTGAAGCGCCGAAATTAGATCATCCTCTCCCAAACCATGCAAAAAGCTGTATCCGATGAAAAGCTCGTCGCACCCATCGCCAGTCATTACCCGTTTTGCGCCGTTCTCCTTCGCGTACTTCAGGCAGGTGTAAATGGTGGCGCTATTGCGGATTTCCATGGGGTCGAAAGAGTCCATTATCTTAACGACAACCCGAATGGATTCGAGTAATTCATTTTTGTCGAAGTGGTGGATGAGGTGCTTCAGCCCCAAGCGATTTGCCATCAAAGTTGCATACCCGATGTCTGGCGCCCCAGAACCTTGGAAGGCAGCAGTAAACGCAGTTAGTTTGATCCGCTTGGAAGCCAAGTACGCAAGGATCGATGTATCAAGGCCCCCTGAAAGCAGGATTCCGTCGCCTAAATTTCTTCCAACACTTTCATCCAACGCTTTCACAAGGTTGTCGCAAAAACTTGACAATTCGTCTGGTGTGTTTGCGGCAAATTTATTAACGATTCCAATCCCTCCCTATCAACGTGTGCGCCGCAGCCTCGGCGCCCCTTTCGGCGAAGGTTTCTTCATCCGCGTATCCAACCACTATAGCATCATTGTTTCTGAGCTCAGGAATTGAAAGGAGTTTTTTGGCAAGTTGTGGATAATCTTTTTCAAAATCCTCACCGATTGCTGGAGCGTGCAGCTTGCCGCCCCGATAAATAATCGTTGTCGCTCCTGCTGCACCAGCCATGATGGCGGCATCTCTCTGTTCCACGCCATGCTTGACCTTACTTGCTGCATTTCTTACGAGCACTGCCACGGCATGCTCCCCCATAAGCCCACGAGCCTCTATTTCGCTGATTTTTATTATTCGACGCTGGAGTTTTTTTAATAGAACCTTGCCTTTCTTCGTCAGTTCACACCCTTTCTTAGAAGTTTTGATCAATCCACCGGACTTTAGAATTTTGACAACAGTTCTTGCGCTGCCCTCTCCCAGACCTAGCTCTTTGCCGAGCATTCCCCTCCCAAAACTCGCCTTACTTATCAAGTCGAGCGCTTTCCGAACATGGTACTCGGTGTATAGAGGTCTAGCTCCAAGGGCCCTTCCCTTGAGAAGCTGCATGACTGCATTATTTTTTGATTTTTGCAATTGGCTTGGCCCCCAATTTATTTATTACGGGCAAAACTTCATTCACGCCTTTGATGCAGATCGCCCCATCCCGTTTCAGATTGTTTAAATGCTTGCGTGCTTCTCCTCCGGTGTAATCCCTCTCATCAAACGGTGTCTCATCTATCATTATTAGTGGAATCCCTTTCCTCAGCGCCCTCTCGGCCGCTTTAAGATTTTTTAGGTTCCCCCATCCGATCGGTATGTCGGTCAAAACGACAGCGTTTGCTCGCTCTACAAGCTCCAAGTTTTCTCTGTGAGCCTCCTCGCTCGCCGGGGAGAACGGAGGATCGGTAACAACCGGAATGTTTAGATGCGTAGCAGTTTCATGGTCAGTGTCAAGCGCGGTTAGTCCACCAGCAGTTACACTGTATCCATGACTTAGGAGATCTATCATCAGAGGTGTACCAGTTCCCATCCCGCATATCAAATGAACGGTGAAGTCTCGCTTGGAATGTAACTTTTTTTGGGAAAACGGAATGAGGTAGAGTGATTTCGTCATTGGGTTTCTTTTCACGAGCACTTCGGTATGGTAAACTCGTTTGATATTTTCCGGGGTCAAAACGACCTCTGGGCTCCCTATTGACTCGATTTCTCCTTGGTTGAGCAAAATTAGATAATCGCAATACTGGGCGGCTAGATTGAGGTCATGAAACACGGCCACGATTAACAATTTTTCCTGCTTGCTCAATCTCTTGATCAGGTTCAGTATCTCCACTTGGTGGTTGATATCAAGATGGGTGGTGGGTTCATCGAGCAACAAAACCTTTGGCTCCTGCGCTAGCGAGCGAGCGATGATTACCCGCTGTCTTTCGCCGCCGCTGAGTTCGGTTAACAGCTTGTCCGCAAGGTGCCAAGTATTGGTGACCTTCATGGCATTCATTGCAATCGCATAGTCCTTTTTCCCTTCCTTCTCCAACCATCCCAAGTGAGGGGTTCGCCCCATCAATACTATTTCTAAAGCTGTAAAGTTGAAAGTCGACGTTACATTATCCTGGGGTACCACAGCCAAATTTTTTGCAACCTCTTTAATCTCGAGAGAGTAAACATCCTTACCATCTAAAAGCACCGAACCAACATGCGGCTTCAATATCCTGCTGATGCTCCGGAGCAGAGTTGTCTTACCAGATCCATTCGGCCCGATCAAGCCTACGAAATCTCCACCACTGGCTTTAAAACTTATGCCCTCGAGTACGCTCGTGCTACCGTAGCGGCAATCGACATTTTCTATCTTTAGATTGATGTATCCCAACGTGATCACCTAAAACATTGGCCTCTTCCTCTTTCGAAGGAGATACAGAAAGAACGGTGCACCGAAGAGAGACGTAATTATACCCACTGGAATTTCTGCTGGAGCCATGACGACCCTAGCTATCGTGTCGCTCCAAACTAAAAAAATGCCTCCGGCCATGACGGAGCTTGGAATTAGGATTCTGTGGTCGGGGCCGACTAAAATTCTCATGATGTGGGGGATTATCAATCCGACAAAACCAATTATTCCGCTGACGGCCACAGCCGATGCCGCTATCAGGGCGGACACAACAATCATTATCTTTTTTAGCTTCTCTACATCTATGCCCAGATGATGCGCGGATTCATCACCCAATACCATCACATTCAAACCTCGAGCAAATACGTAAGTGACTATAATGCCGATGCATATCCAAGGAAAGGTTATCATTACATGACTCCACCCTTTCCCGGCAAGGCCGCCCATCAACCAAAACATGATCCCATGGAGGCCTTCGGCGGAAAGGTACACGATGAACGAGGTGATAGCTGATAAGAAAATACCGACTGCTATCCCGGAGAGCAGTAGCGTCTCGGTCGGTAGCCTCCCACCAACGCGGGCGATATTGTAGACCAAAAATATGGCGAGAAGCGCACCGGCGAACGCCATCAGAGGCAAAGTGTACATGCTGATCTGTGCGAATGTAGCCAGGGCGAAAGTTGCCCCTAAAGCAGCTCCAGAAGAAACCCCAATTACATACGGGCTGGCCATGGGATTTTTGAATATCCCCTGCATCGAGCAGCCAGCGGTTGCAAGAGCTGCCCCCACCAGCATCCCCAAAATGATGCGGGGCAACCTAATCTGGAGGATGATTACCTCATCGGCGGCTGACCAAAAAGGACTGATCAAATCGCCTATCAGTGGCAACCCTTTTACGTATATTCCTGCTGTAGTCGTCGGAGATATGTACACCGGGCCTATAGCCGTTGCCAGTACAACAGTTGCTCCCACTATTAGTATTAAGAAAGGTATGATTACCCTCCCACGATTAACTTTTTTCAAGTATTTCACTTAATCACCTCAAACAATTTTGATGATTTCATGTTGCAGTCTTTCGTTGCCTTTAAGGTGGGAAACGTTGTTCAGGTGCTCTCTCGCCACTTTGATCGTTTTCTCCATTTCTTGTCTAGTGGGTCGCCTCCATGGAGTTCCAGACACAAGGATGTACCCATCTATTCTGTAGGGGATGTCCGGGCTCACCCCGGCTATAAATTTAGCAATATCCCCAATCTCTTCACAATCAATATAACCTGGAATAAAGACGCTTTCGGACCTTAGTTTTACATTTGAGCGATAAAAAGCCACAAAGTTCTCCAGTAGTCCACGGTTGGATTTTCCGGTGTAGTCCAGATGCAGACGGTTGTTAAGAGCTTTCAGACTTACGCATGCTTCGTCTATATATTCAAGAGGGGGGAGTATGAAACCGTTTGTGAGCAAGACGTTGCGCGCGCCGAGTTTTTCATGAGTTGATTTTGCTAAATTTTTAAATTTAGGATCAATTGTCGGCTCACCACCCATAAACAGCACACGTTTGGGCTCTAATCTTTTCAGAGCATTAATTACCTCCCCCAACTTCAATAGGTGCGGATGCTTTTCAGGCGAAGTTCCGCATCGCTCCATATGTGAATCCAGCACAGTTTTTTTACGTATACAGCCACGACATCCGAAGTTGCAGCCCCAGAAATATAGCGAAGCAGTTTCGTTTGCGGGGCAGTAAGTGATGTGGTATACGTTCATAATTCTACCCACGCTGTCTCTTTCAAGCAGTTCGGAATTTCAAGAGCTTCTTGTTTCTCGCTCGCGGCCTTATCATAATTGAAACAGACTACGGCGTTGCATATGTTGATTAAAACACCGAAAATTTTGCTGCTCATATGCTTCCAAACCCAAAAAGACATTTCGAAGCCACCCACCTACTTTAACCAGTTTGTTATCACACTCGATCTAATCGACAAGTGACTCACTAGGGGAACAATTCTGGATGAATGTATCTGGCCATAGCTTCTAAACCTTCAACAATTCTCGGACCTGGACGACCAGTAAGATTTGTATCAACGCTGTATACTCGGTTGTTCGCAACCGCCGCTATGTTTTTTCCGGCGAGCAGAGTTTTTAAACCATCAACCGTCGCCCCACTAGAGCCATGCGATATTGAAACAATAATCACATCTGGGTTGCGTTCGACCAAAACCTCCATACTATATAGTGGGTACTGCGTTGTTGCGTCTGCAGCTATGTTTACTCCCCCAGCCAGCTCAATCAGCTCGTTGCAAAAAGTACCTGGGCCCATTGACATAAGTGGATCAAGCCAAGTTATGTAGAAAACCTTTGGTCTTTGGCTATCGAGCAAATTTTTTGTCTTATCAGTTATTTTGTCAATCCTTTGCCTCATATCCGAAGTCAATCTTTCAGCAGCGCCTGTCCGACCCGTTATCTGACCAACCAATAATATACGGTCCAATATTCCATTAACATCCTCTGAATCTATTGCAACTATTGTAAGGCCAAGGCTTTCCATCTGTCCACTGATTATATCTTTATGTCTGCCAGTTGCGAGAATTAAATCAGGCATCAACGCAACAATTTTTTCAACGCTGGGCGTGGAAAATCCGCCGATATTCTCCTTATTTTTGGCCTCTGGAGGATAATCGCAGTAATTCGTTACCCCAACTATCCTATTTTCGAGCCCCAAAGCAAAAAGTATCTCGGTATTGCTGGGTGAAAGTGAAACAATCCTTTCAGTGGTTCCAGATATGGTAACTACTCGCCCCAGATCATCTGTAATCGTTATTGGATATTTTTGTGCCTCTTCATTTGGCATCGGTGATTGCACGACTGTCCAAGCACCTGCCGTAATTAAAACAGTCACCAGAGCGACCACTAATATCCTTGTATTTATCAACCGAATCCCTTATAGGTTGGATTATCCATCCATATAAGGGTGTCGGAGGAAATGAAATCCCTCATGAAACTAGCTCGAAAAGAGATTAGAACATCGGAACCTTGTGTACACGGCGGCGAGGTAAATGACACAGCAAGAACACATAGGATAAGCCCCAGAAAAATCCTTGACTTTAGCGCGAACGT
>CAYUMT010000073.1:6700-8257 GCA_964446015.1 Hadarchaeota archaeon (SeqCode) | reverse complement strand
TAACCGACCCGAGGAAATTTCTGGGGTGAATAGATGAAGACGATAAAGGGGCGAGTGTGGAAGTTCGGGGACTCCGTGAGCACCGACTCGATAATCTCCGGGAAGTACAAGTTCAAGACCATCGACCTAGACGAGCTCTCCAAGCACGCGCTGGAGACCCTCTCGCCCGAGTTCTCCAAGCAGGTGAAGGGCGGGGACATAATCGTTGCGGGGGAGGACTTCGGCTGCGGCTCGAGCAGGGAGCAGGCACCTCTGGTACTGAAGCGGCTCGGGGTCGGGGCTATAGTCGCAAAGTCGTTCGCGAGGATATTTTACAGGAACAGCGTGAACATCGGGCTTCCGGTGGTGGAGAGCTCGGACGTGCAGGATGACGCTAAACAGGGGGATAAATTGGAGGTAGACCTGGGGAAGGGTTCCATCGTGAACGCTTCAACCGGAAAGACGTTCAAGGCCAAGCCCATGCCCGAGTTCCTCATGCAGATACTCGAGGACGGCGGGCTGGTCGAGCAGTTCAAGAAGTATGGTGAGTTCAAATGGGCCACAAAGTCACGCTGATCCCTGGCGACGGGACGGGCCCCGAGGTCATAGCGGCTGCCAGGAAGTGCATCGAGGCCACCGGCGTCAAGATAAAGTGGGAGGTGATGGAGGCCGGTGCGGACGTCATGAACAAGTACGGCACTCCGCTCCCTGACAAGGTCCTAGATTCTATCAGGAAGAATGGAGTCGCGCTTAAGGGACCCATAACCACTCCCGTTGGAACCGGATTCAGGAGCGTCAACGTCGCCATGAGGAAGGCGCTCGACCTTTACGCTTGTCTCAGGCCTGCCAAGTGGTACCCCGGTGTGCGCTCGAGGTACACGAAGGTCGACCTCGTCGTCGTGAGGGAGAACACCGAGGATCTCTACGCTGGCATCGAATACGCGGCGGGGGAAAAGGATACTGAGGATTTTGTAAAGTTCGTGGAAAGGAGCAAAAATGTCAAGATCAGGCCAGGTTCTGGCATAAGCCTGAAGCCGATTTCCGCCGCAGCCTCCGAGAGGATCGTCAGGTTTGCATTCAACTACGTGAAAGACAACGGCAGGAAGAAGATCACGGCCGTGCACAAGGCCAACATCATGAAGTTCTCGGACGGCGTCTTTCTGGAGGCGGCGCGTAGGGTGGCCGCGGAGTTCCAAGGCGTCCAGTTCGAAGACAGGATAGTGGACAACATGTGCATGCAGCTCGTGCAGAAGCCCGAACTCTACGACGTCATAGTCACGCCCAACCTGTACGGCGACATAATCTCAGATCTTTGTGCCGGACTTGTGGGAGGACTGGGAGTAGCTCCGGGAGCAAACATAGGAGATAAGGCGGCGGTGTTCGAGCCCACCCACGGCAGCGCCCCTAAGTACGCGGGGAAGAACAAGGTGAACCCCATGGCGGCGATACTCTCGGGGGTCATGATGCTGCGCCACCTAAAGGAGCAAGAGGCAGCAAAAAGACTGGAGAGCGCTGTGGCCAAGGTGGTTTCGGAGGGCAAAAACGTCACTTATGATTTAAAGCCGAAGCCGGACGACC
>CAYUMT010000073.1:0-6600 GCA_964446015.1 Hadarchaeota archaeon (SeqCode) | reverse complement strand
GAACCACGCCGGCCGCACCACTATTTTGGAAGTCTCCCTTTTATGTAGCTCAAAAATCTTGTGGCATCCCGCAGGGCATCTGTGGCATCCTTAGAGCTCAGGAGAACTTCGAGGTACTCAGCCTTGTTCTTGATCGAGAGGATGGTACCAAAGCGTGACACGTTTTTCCCGTGTTCAGGCTCACTTGAAAAAATGCCGCTGAAGAGTTCCACGGCCTCCTCGTGCCTCGTGCCCGCGTACCTGAATCCCTTCACGAACACCAAGAGTGCATCCGCCGCCGAGATGATGGCGTGCACCGAGTTCAGAACGCTGGCGTTGTAGCGGGTGCGCTCAAGGGCATCTTCCGCCGTGGTCAAGAACTCCTCGGATTTCAACATGTAATTTCGATACTTCGACCGGTCGACGTTTCTGGTCCTCATCGCTGGGCCTCCTCCGGGTAGAGCTTTATTCCCCTTTCCACATGCCTGATCAAAGGTGAGCCTCGTTTGCGCACGTATTCCGCTTCATCCATTGCCACGATTTGCACGGCGTTGCCATATAGGGTAGGACATGAAACGCGCAGCTTGTCGTTGGCTCGCTTGATCTCCTCTCTATCAGCACCGCCCTTCACAACCATAAAGAGATCTATATCACTGTTGTAGTTTTCGCGCCCTTCGGCTATTGAGCCATAAAGATAGATCCTCGATACTTGTTTGAGGGGATAGGAGGTGAGCACGAGGTTTTTGAGGTGCTCGATTGGCGCTTGGAAGGTCGAGACGTGCTTGAAGATCGGTTCAAGTAATTGGTGGTGATAGCTGCCCTCCTTCAGGCACCACACGGTGGTCGCTCCCACCCTCCTCCGCTCAACGAGGTTATACTGTTCGAAGAGTTTCATCAGCTGATTAACCGAAAAATTGGAGATATTTAGCACCCGGGCCAGCTCGCGCTCGCTCATCTCCACCTCGCGCTGGCTGAAGAGATGGGTGAGCAGCTTCAGCTTCGCCTTGGAATCCAACAGAGTTTGCGGGGGCTCGTGAAATCGCATATCCATCCGTTATTTTTTAATAACAAGTGTTTTATAAACCTAACGGATGTTATTTAAGTCTAATAAAGGAAGCCTGCTGCGCGGGCTCGAATCCCGCCGACCGCACCACCACGCAGGTGGACGAAAAGGTGAACGTCGTTTGGTCGATAAGTGTGGGCCAGGGGAGGAGGGTATACAGGAGAATTTAACGTCGTCCCTCAAGCCTCTTGAGGATCTCTTCGACGGACAGGCCCTCCCCGAGCCTGGCTTGCCTTAACCCTTCCCTGATCCCTCGCATCAATCCTTTATCTCCGGTAATCTCGAGCGTTTCCGGGGCCTCGTCGATTTCATCCCCGATTCTCACCAGCGCCCAGGCGACCTCCAGACTGGCTGGCTTGGACGCGGAACTCATGGACCCAACCACCTAAAGTACGTGTCTTTCAAATTAGTCTTTGGTGGGTCAAGCCTGAATTCAGCCGTGATAGTGCACGGCCGTGCACAAGGCCAACATCATGAAGTTCTCGGACGGCGTCTTCCTGGAGGCGTCGCGTAGGGTGGCCGCGGAGTTCCAGGACGTCCAGTTCGAAGACAGGATAGTGGACAACATGTGCATGCAGCTGGTGCAGAAGCCCGAGCTCTACGACGTAATAGTCACGCCCAACCTGTACGGAGACATCATCTCGGACCTCTGTGCTGGTCTTGTGGGGGGCCTTGGCGTTGCACCGGGGGCAAACATCGGGGACAAGGCGGCGGTGTTCGAGCCCACCCACGGTAGCGCGCCGAAGTACGCTGGGAAGAACAAGGTGAACCCGATGGCGGCGATACTCTCGGGGGTCATGATGCTGCGACATTTGGGAGAGGGGGAGACTACAAAAAAACTGGAGAGTGCCGTGGCTAAGGTGGCATCGGAAGGTAAACAAGTCACATATGATTTGAAGCCGAACCCGGACGACCCGTCTGCAGTGGGTACCAAGGAGATGGCCGACGCGATTGTGAATGCTTTGGAAATCCAAAATAATAGCTATGTATAGCACCCAACAGATGTAGAATTTAAACCACTCCCTCACGCAACTTGCCCTGCCACGTAAATAGTAAGCTTACTACATTATGCATGAATTTGCTTTAAGGCGGTAGACAACTTCGGGATGATTATAGTTAAAAGAGATAAAAACGCAACTGGGTTCTACGTGGCCGAGCTCTAGATTGTTTTACTCTCTTTCAATAGTTCCTTAATGGAAAGCCAGTATTTGGCAAACATTTCCTTGTTCAACACATTACAAAATTGAAATACTGGCGCCTCGGCTCTACTCAAGCCGTGTAAATAGTGAGACACGGTAATCTGCCCTGTCTCTGTCTCTGGGTCAACGCAAACTGCATGGAAGTATGGAAAACGACTATAAAGGTATATTTTAATTGATCCTCTAAGATTGAGATATGTAAATTCTTTTCGTTGTTTCTTGAGTTCTTCAATAGAATGGCGGATATTTTTTATTAAGTTTTTCTCCTTAATGTCCTTGGCATATTCATGTGCAACTTTGGAATCTGGATTCAAGAGCATACATTTAAAGGTTACACCTTGCTTCATTAGTCTAACAACATGATCCTTGAATTCGGCGGGACGTCTATTCGTAAAGTATTCAGCAAAAGTAGTCAGACCTGTTCCAAGTTCAATAACTTCCCTCTTCGCGTTTCCCATGAAAGAGACCTTTTCCTCAATCGAGAGCCTGCCATTCTCATAAGCAGTAAGAGGTACTATATTACAAGGCGCAAAACCAGTTTCTTTTGAAGAAAGTTCGTGAACAATTATATGCCCAATTCCCCGCAATTTGACCTTTTTAGGAGAACTCATAATGATGTTCGGATAATCCATAAGGAAACTTGAAGCAGTGCGATAAAGAGAATCATCAATAAGGATTTGATCAGGGAGGGCCAATGACTGAATTCGCGCGCATCGGTCAACTGTATTTCCCAAGACGTCTCTTCTACGGCCTGTCCGTATTTCCTCTACCACTCCATGAGTCAAACTGGCTTTGGTCAAGATATTCTTCGTTTTGTGAGTTGCAGTTTTAATATCAACGGCTGCGCGGCAGGCAGACACGGGATCACCAAATACAATGAGCACACCGTCGCCGAGTTCCTTTATGATGGTTCCATTATATTTAGTTGCTATTTTGCGACAAATTAGGTTGTGTAATAATACGACTTCTTTGCCCAAGGTATGGCCTTCCCTCAGCTTCATGGGCGTCGAGCCCACAAGATCAAAAATAGCGACAGTTGTTGTCTTTCTTTTACCTCTCATCTCACCGACTCTCACCCGAAGGTCCTTTACCAGCTTATCCAAATAAGTTGTGGACAATTATCCCACCTGGCAGATTACCAAATAAATACATTCTCTTTCAATATTTTTAGTTATGGGTTTTAGTATATTTCAATCATTAAGATAATTCGTATTTGTATTATATGTAAGACTTTACTTAAATTCTTCTTTGAGCCAATCCCTAAGTTTTTTTAAAGCTTTTCCCCTATGTGAAAATTCGTTTTTTTCTTTTGTCGTCATCTCACCGAATGTCTTTTCAGAACCAATGGGTTGAAAAATGGGATCATAATCAAATCCTCTGCTTCCTCGCTCTTTATCAATTATTTTACCATGAGTTTTTCCTTCGAAAGTTATCGGGCTCCTCGATGGGATTTTGAATGCTATTACTGATTCAAAATATGCGCTTCTATCATCTTTGTCCATTAGTAAAGATAGAATCTTTTGATTACCAAGTTTTTTATGTACATAGTTGGCTATCGGTCCTGGAAAACCGTTTAATGCTTTTATAAAAAGCCCTGAGTCATCCACAAACACAGGTTCATTAAAAGATTTTGGGAGATATTGTAAAGAACTTAAAGCGATATTCCTAAGAGATTCATCCCAAATTTCTGTTAATTTTACCTTATATAATTTTAATGCATAGTTACTCAATATTTTTTCAGCTTCTTTATATTTATTTATATTGTTAGTCGCAAAGTAAATGTTTCTAATCATAAATTTTACCTCCGTACATCAAAAAACCCTTTGTTTTTTAGAACATCTTTTATTTCATTATAGACCTGTATTATCCCTTGGTCTCTATCTTTAATTATGTAATACCTCTTATGGTATTCTTTTGCAAGTTTTAGATAATTATCTTGGACTTCTTTTTGTTTTTTGGGGTCTTTCTCATATTTTGTTTTATTTCTAGTTAATTTCAATCTTTTCTTAATTATGTTCATATCTATGGTTATAAGAATCGTTATATCCGGGTTTATTAGAATCCCATACTCAATACATAACTCATGTATCTTCTTGAAAAAGTCAAGTGCAACAGCATTGTCTGAAAAGTAAGTTCTAGCAAAAACGGACTGATACGCAATCCAACTATCTGCGTACCTATCAGAGATCACCGGTATGCCCTTGTTTAAAGATTTCTTAATTAGTTCTCCATAACTATGTAAACGTGCCGAAAGGAAGATAAAACTCTCAGAAATCTGGGGTATCTCTTCATAAATAGTACCATCTGTAAATATAGAATTCCATGGTTTCAATTTTACAGGGTCATGGATGTAAGTACAGTTTGGGTAATAAGTTTTTAGGATGTCACAAATCAAGGTTTTTCCAGTTTTGTCTATTCCCTCGAATGTAACAAATTTTGCTTTTGTCATATATCAATTCCCTTTATAAATATGTTAATGAACTTATTTTAAGCTTATAATAATGGTTCTTAATAAAAGAACCAATAACATTCTTCTTTTTTGATTTCTTTGAAACAAATGGATTATCTTTAATGCAATATCTAAGAGGCCAATCTCTAGCTTGAGAAATTCCAACCCTAGTTGTGGTAATCGTATCAAAGTTTTTAAAATTTGTATTGTAAAAAGAAATCGTACTATTATCAATTTTTTTATTATTATAATTTTCTTTTGTTATACCCAGTGCTTCAGTTAATTTGCCCGGCCCATTCGTAAGCCTAATTAAATCATGAGTCTTTCTCCTTCTTTTCATTAGTTCCAAACCATGAGTCGGTTCGATGGCTCTAATCAATATACATCCTGGGTCTGAATTGTATTCGCTTATGACATTTAGATTACTAAATCTATGTATTTTGAAGACATATATTGTACCTTTTCCGTTATGAAAAGGTGCGTTTCTTTTAGTAAAACCGTTAGAAAGATGGCATGCAGGATCCTTCTTTCCTACATAAGCTTCGGTTTCAACAATTATCCCGCCCGTAATCCCTTCAGTTGTCTTATTTATGAGCAATTTTCCTAGTAAATTTTTGGATATATTTGTACATCTTCCTCTAAAAAAATCTAAGGATAGTTCTCCATATATTTTCACTCTAGAAGAATTATTTTCGACCAGCCCCGTTCTAGCGCAGGCTCTATCAAACTCATCACAAAACTTTTCGTCCTCAAATTTTCTGTCTAACAAAATTCTCACTTCGCGTTTTTACTAACACCCTCAAAATATCTAGTCGGTTTAGGTCTTTTAGACCTGACAGGGGGAGAGAGGTCACCGAAAGTAATCGTCGTCAAACTTCTCATTTGTTCATCGCCTTTTTCAGACCCTCCCGAATGAACTGCTCACCCAGATCTCCGATTTTCACTCCTTGCTTCGCCGCTTCTATTTTTAACTCTTTGTGTAGTTCCGGGTTAATGTTCAATGTGGAGTGTCTTTTACTCATGCTTAATCATTTTACAATAGTTATATTGTTATTTAAGTATTTACATAAAGTCATAAATAACTAAACTATCACTTAGATTGGTTTAGATAAGGGTTCGAATACTGAACTTCATGGGACCAATAATGTGTCTTAAAACGGCATAGCCCGGGGGATGAGACGCCTATATGGGCGGGCTGGAGCAGATCTAAATCTCCACCGTGATTTTGGACTTACCTTCGGGGCGGATGAACAATTCCTGGCCTTTCTCCAGCCCCATGTAGTCGGCGATCTCCTTCGGTATCCGGACGACCAGAGAATTACCCGACTTCACCACCTTCACCTTCTTGCCGAGGCCCCAGATCCCCTTCCGCTTTGCACTGTCGATTATGGCGAGGGTGGCATTTTCATCCGTGAATGATTCGCCGCAGCTGTTGCAGACCCACGCCGGGAACTCACCCAAGTCCACCCCGAACATCCTTTCGTCCACTTTCCTCCGGGTCAGGGTGCCTTCCCCGCACATCGGACACTTCTTCAACATCTTTCACCACCTCGGCGAAACCGTCACGACCACGAATACGTCATCCGCTTTCCTGTAGACCACTTCAAAGTACCGGTAGGCCGCGATAATTTTTCCGTCCTGGATCCTTTTGATCCCCTTCAGTATCGCATCTTTTATTTCTTCCAAAGATATCCCCCGCGAAACCATTCGCTCGCGAGCGTGTTTTGTGAAGATGACTCTCATTGTATTATCTGTATTACTTGTCTTATTAATGTAACTTCCGTTTCGCCCTCCCATCGGCGCACCAACGGGGTTTTGGTGAGGGATGCTTATAAAGGAAAAAGAGCGCGGTTAATTAAAGCAACTTTTCCCGCAGCTCCTCGACTCCCTGTCCCGTCGTTGCGATTATG
>CAYUMT010000072.1:0-8337 GCA_964446015.1 Hadarchaeota archaeon (SeqCode) | reverse complement strand
CCAAAGTACACAACGATTAACCATTGATCGACTATAAGATTAATGCAACACGGCACAGACATCGCAAGTTATTTAAATAGGCACGTATAACCTTTTTTTTGTTTAGGATGAAAACGAAAACTTTAGCCATTGTGTTGATAGTTGTCGTAGTCGTCGTGGCAGTCGGAGTTGTATATCTCACAACAACCGGGGCTTCGCCATTCGGGGGAAGGGCGATGAAGGTAGGGATGCTGTTCCTTGGTAAACTGGGCGACGGCGGTTGGAATTCAACGGGATACGAAGGGTTGACGAAGGCAAAGGATCAGTACGGCCTTGACATACTTTTTGCGGAGGATGTACCGTTTCCCGATATGGAGGCGTATGTACGCGATTATGCCTCCAAGGGTTGTGATTTGATAATAGGTCACAGCAGTCCATTTAATGATCCAATGTTAAATGTAGCCAAGGAATATCCAGATACTAAGTTCATAATCACTCAGGGTACGGTTTCCAACGGGACCAACGTTGCCACCTATTATCCCAGACTGGAAGAGACGGCCTACCTCGCTGGAGCCTTGGCGGCATTAATGTCAAAGACAAACACGATTGGTTTTGTCGGCGGGGTTGAATACGACACGACACGCGTAAATCTAGTTGCTTTCGAGATGGGGGCAAAGGCGGTTAGTCCAAATGTAACAGTGCTTGCCGCATGGACTGGTAGCTGGGACGATTCAGCGAAGGGAAAGGAGACTGCCTTATCTATGATCGCGGCCGGAGCCGATGTTATTCAACACCAATGTGCTATTGCTGGTCTAGGGGTCGTTGACGCACTAAAAGAAAAAGGCGTTTACGGTATGGTAGATGTTGCCGACATGAACTACTTAGCTCCAGATCTTATCATCAGCTCAACTACAACCGATTACGTGAAATACGTGGTTGATACAGTTGGCTTGGTTAAAAACGGAACCTTCGAGGGCAAGGATTATCGGCCAGGAATTAAAGAAGGGGCAATATCTCTGGCTCCATATCACGATCTTGTACCACAGAATGTTGCGGACAGGGTTGAACAACTGAGACAAGATATTGTCAACGGAAAAATTTCAATACCGGGTATAAAGTAATTAGTTAATTCCGGCCAAGTGGGTCATTAATCAAGTTCTCAAGCGTGATTCCATTTTTATTAAGACAACAAGAATATCTCGAACAGATGGTTTTTATTTTTATTATGCTCCGCTCCTCTTGTATGGAGTGCCCAATGCACCCAACCACTTTGCACGTCTAACAGCCAAGACCAGCACGATTATGACCAATATGTAGGGGAGCATCATTAAGAGCTTGGCCGATATCGCTATGCCAGCAGCGGGGAGGTGAAGCTGGAAGGCGTCTACACCGCCGAATAATAGACAGGCAGCAAGAACTCGATAAGGATTCCACGATCCGAACATAACCGTGGATAGAGCTATCCAGCCACGGCCGGCAATCATCACCTCCGAGAACGTGTTCAATACCCCAATTGACATATACGCGCCCGCCAGTCCGGCCATCATTGCCCCCATTATAATGCAGAGATATCGAATGCGGAACACATTGACCCCTAGGGAATCTGCGGCCTTGGGGTTTTCTCCAAGCGATCTTATCCTTAAACCAAAGGTCGTGCGGAATAAAAAAAACGCACTAATCGGCACCGAAATGATTGATAGATATACCAAGATATTGTGTTTGAAAAGAATTGGGCCGAGGAATGGAATTTGGCTCAGAAGCGGGATTTCGATGGCACCAAGAGTATTTGCAGTTGGAACGATTAGGAATACGCCAAATGCCGCCCTGAACAGGAACCCAGCAACGCCAGTACAAAAGATCCAAAATAGTAGACCGACTATTATTTGGTTAAAACCCAAGTTGACGCTCAGATAGGCGTGAATCAAACTTATTAACGCAACCCCGATTATTGCGACCAAGATTCCGAGATAAGGATTGCCAGAAAAATAACTTATCATAAAGGCGAGTAGAGCTCCCACCAGCATCATCCCTTCAAGGCCGAGGTTCAATACCCCAGATCGCTCCGCCAGAGTTTCACCAATGGCAGTGAGCAAGATAGGTGTAGTCATTCGTACTGTGGCCGTTAAAATGGACTCTAGAAAATTTTGGCTGAAAATTACTTCAGATGCCATTTTACCACTTCCTTCGGCTCACAACCAGCCTGCTCAACAACAAGAAAATCACCATTAAACTCTCTATGATTACTACAAGGGCATTAGGTATGCCAGTCATGCGTTGCATGGAACTTCCCCCGACGGTTAAAGCGCCAAACAAGAAGGCCGACCCAGCCACCCACAAGGGATGATTCACGCCTAAGACGGACACGAGGATGGCAGTGTAGCCGTATCCAGGTGAGAAAGCTTCCTTCAGTCGATGGTGGATGCCACTTATCTCAGAAATTCCGGCTAAGCCAGCTAGCCCCCCGCTTAGGATCATAACGATTAGAATGTTTTTGCCTATGCTTATGCCGCTTGCGCGTGCGGTTCCCGTTTGGAGGCCTATCGCCCTAATTTGGTATCCTAAAGTCGTTTTAAACAAAATTACTTGGACCAGGACCATAAATAAAAGACCCAGCAAAATCCCGGCGTGTAGACTGGTGCCAGGTATTAATCTTGGTAGCCAAGCCGAAGAGGGGATAACTGCGGTTTGGGGCCAGGCGGATGTGGTTACATCGCGCAAAGGGTCGGCAACTAAATAACTAACCATTAGAATGGCAATAAAGTTCATCATTAAAGTCGTGATAGCTTCATTTACCTCAAATTTAGCCTTTAGAAAACCAGGAATTATCGCCCAAAAAGAGCCGCTAATAAATCCTACCGCAAGGACTAAAATTAGAAGCAATGGTGTGGATATCCCACTGAGGGCAAGGGCTATTACCGTACCAATCAATGCCCCGAAATACATTTGCCCCTCGGCACCGATATTCCAAACGCGACACCTGAAGGCAATGGTGATTCCCAATCCTGCCAACAACAAGGGAGTTGTCTTTGCTATCGTGTCCCCGATGCTGACGGCGCTTCCAAAGGCCCCATCGAACAGCGATTGGTAGGCAAATATAGGATTTATTCTAATAACCATTAGCAAAACCGCGCCGATTAGAAGTGAAGCCACCAAAGCTAGAATTGGAGCCAGTATCTTCAATAGAGACAACTCTGAGCTTTTCTCCGGATTTAATCCAAATGATTTCAAACGGCTTCCCTTGTTTAACTCTTGAACTTCGGATTTAACCTTTTTCAACCTGTTTCCCTGGAACTTGCTTTTCGACAACGAAGGGGATAGAGAAATCTGAGTTAGGCATGCATGATACCTTAGCCACAAACTTAGGTGTATCCCCTGTTAAAGGGGATTTCAATTTGGGGACGCGGTTCTTCATAGGTTAGGGGTTATAACCGTTCTGCCCACTATCTTCCCTTTGCCAAGATCTTCCAACACTTCATTAATCTCTTCCAGCCCACGAAAGGTGACCTCGAAGTTCAAAGCACCTTTCTTATATAGTTCAACGAGTTCCTCGAGTTCCCTGACACTTCCGTAGTTGCTTCCCACCACTTCGATTTCAAAAACCGAACCCTTCGGGCTTGGGTAGCTTAGGTTTCCACCACCCAACCCTACTACTACAATCCTTCCGCCTCGCCCGACCATATCCATAGCCGTTTCGAGACTTTTATCGGAGCCAACCAAATCTAAAACAACATCAATTCCTTTGCCATTCGTTATTCGTTTCGACTCCTTGCCCATATCGACTTTAATGGGGTTTAATGCATGTTTTACACCGAGCTTGATGGCAAGGTCTAATTTAGTTTCCACGATGTCCACGGCCACTAATGTAGCCTGCGTGAGGATTTTCAGCAGCTGAACGGCCGCGTGCCCCAAGCCGCCCACCCCGATGACGGCGGCATAAGAATCTGGAGATAATTTTGGGACCATTTTAGACTTGATAGCATGATAGGATGTAAGACCAGCGTCGGTCAAGGGCGCGGCGGCCCTTAGATCTAGGAGCCCTCCAGCCTTAACAAGTTGTTTGCAACTAGAAACGAGCATGTACTCGGCATAACCTCCGTCCACCCCCGTGGTTTCTCCTATAAACCTCAAATTTTCACACACGTTTTCTTGGCCGACTCGGCAGAATTTGCATACATCACAGGGAGTAACGCTATTGACGAGGACTTGGTCGCCTTTTTTAAAGCCTCTCACGTTCTCTCCAATATCATATATAACGCCAGCAACCTCATGTCCCAAGGTCAGCGGCGGTTCTATTGGCATCACGTCCCTGACGAGTCCCTGACGTATGTAAAAATCTGTTCTACAAGCCCCCGTCCCGGCGACCTTCAGAACAACCTGATGCCCAAGAGGTTTCGGTATATCCATCTCGATTATTTTTAGTGGTTTCCCGTATTCAATCAATCTAGCGGCTTTCATAACAGACCACATCTCAAAAACTGATTATGCTCACGACTTCATCGCCTTGGTCATAGCTCATTAACCTTTAGCTGAGGGATTTCAATTTTAGGGCACGTTCGCTCCTTATTTTTGCTATTCTTTCAAAGGCTCGTGAAATGTCCGTCAATAATGATTTCAACTGCTCGGATGCGATGAGATAGAACTTGGCCGCTTTCTCCTCCATCTCAATTGCCTTTCTCAACACCTCGCCGAAATCTGCTGTTTTTTCGATTTCAACGTTTGTTTCATAATCATTGGGCTTTATGCCGTCGAAGGAAAAACACGCTTCGAAGGCATCGGTGATAATTTCCTGATAGACTCTAGACAACATTAGTTTGTTTTTTTCCCCCTCTTTAACAAAAGCTAAAAAAAAGTCCTTCTTGTCAGGATGTCTTTCAGCAAACTGCACGTATAACTTTGATGAGTCGTCCTCAAGTTTTGTAGCAAAACCCACCGCTGCAGAAGCTGTGTTCAATTCCATTTTTTATAGCCACCTTTGAATCACTACCTTCTTCTCGGTGAAGAAGTCCACAGAATCTTTTTGTCCGTGTAGAATCCCGAAGAAAGAGTTTTTCATGCCGCTGAACGGGAAGAACGCCATCGGGGCCGCTATCCCTATATTCACCCCTATATTTCCGCAGGTGACTCGATATTGGAACTCCCTAGCTGATTTTCCGCTTGTTGTAAAAATTGCTGCGGCGTTTCCGTATTGGCTTGCGTTGGCCATCTTTATAGCCTCATCAAGGTTCTTGGCCCGCATCAACATTCCTACAGGTCCAAAGATCTCCTCCTGGGCAATTTTCATATCTAGCGAAACCTCCTCAAAGATCGTGGGGTTTAAGAAACACGTTTGAGGCAAATCTCCTACAGTTCTTATCTTGCGGCCATCCAGGATGAGTTTCGCCCCTTCCTCAACCCCCTTCTCTATATAGCCCACAACCTTCTGCTTCCTGTGCGGCGCCTGAAGTGGCCCCATCTGAACGCTTTCATCCAGCCCGTATCCCACTCTGATTTTGGAGGCCGCATCAACCAATGCGTCCTTGAACTTTGCGTAAAATGCGTCGTCTTCACCGACCACCACCACGTTTGCCCCGGAGAGACACCTTTGTCCTGCATTGCCGTAGATAGAGGTCATCAAACTGGCGATGGTGCCGCGCAGGTCGCAATCTGGCATGATTATCATGAAATTCTTTGCCCCACCTTGCGCGATACACCTTTTGCCGGTTTCCCCGCATTTCTTGTAAATTATTTTCCCGATTGGAGTTGAACCAACAAAGTTTATTCCAACTATGTCCGGGTGCTCGAGCAGGCGGCTAGCGACCTCTTCGCCGCCATGAACTAAGTTGATTACCCCTGGTGGAAAACCGACCTCTTCACATAGCTTGGCGAGTTCGACTTGGCTGATGGGATCGTAGGGGGAAGGCTTGATTATATAGGTGTTTCCACATGCGGCTGCAAATGGCATGAACCACAGAGGAACCATGAAGGGAAAATTGAATGGTGCAATGCAAGCGAATGCACCCAATGGCTGCCGAATAACGTACTCGTCTATCCCTGCCGCGATATCCTCTAAATTATATCCCATCATCAATGAGGTGATCCCAGTGGCCACCTCCACCATTTCGATACCGCGTCTCGTTTCTCCCCTTGACTCATCGATGGTTTTCCCGTGCTCCATGGTCTGAATCCTGGATAACCTCTCGAAGCGCCCCTCGAGCAGTTCCTTCAGCCTGAAGAAGTACCTAGCCCTGGCGAGTGGGGGGGTCCTCCTCCATTCTGGGAAGGCTCTCACAGCGGATTCTACGGCCTTGTCTACCTCCTCTTTGGTTGACATCGGAACTTTTCCAACAGTTTTCATAAGGGCTGGATTGAGCACATTCAAAACCTGAGCGGACTCGGATTCAACCCATTCACCGTTGATAAAATTATTGAGTACTCCCTCATCCCTTATCGGTTCTTCTAAAATCCCCATTTTCAACACTCTCCAAATGCGGTTTTACCCCGAACCCTAAAAACCTTCCTCGGAAGATATTAGAAAATGGGAGGCCTACTGGTTGGCAGTTGGATCGTTGCATGGACTTAAACAGGGACAAAACTCCTTTGACGAACTCGCCAAATCTTCTCTGATTGTTACAGGACCTCTACTGTCCCCTTGTCGCCGTTGACCCTTACCCTATCGCCCGTTTTTATAACGTCGGTCGGGTTTATGTTCGTCTTATCAACTGCAGGTATATTAACTTTATAAAATATCGCCGCGCTTGCAACGCCCATCATGGTCATCGGCTCCATCTCGACCATAACCAGCGCGATGGGATTAACCTTGTTTCTTACCCCTTCCATGAATATGGCCGGGTTTGTCGTGGATCCCCTGCTGAAAGTGTAGATGAAAACCTTATCCTTTAGTTTTTTCTTGTAGTGGTCATGTCTTGGATCGATGATTTCTCCGGTTGCCGGATTAAACGCTCCCGCCCAGTTAAACATCATTTTACTGACAATGGCTTCGCCCTCGATTGTGCCTCCGCCGAGGGCTCTACCTTTCAACGTTTTAGTCATTTTTACTATCTCCCTTTAAATTTTCCCTTGCACGCGGCTTCGATACACTCGTCCACGTCTCCATATATCACATCAACCTTTCCAGGACGCAATTGAGTCAGCAGACTAGGGATGTACCAGGCTTGCTTGCCAGAATTCGCCATCACCGTAAAATGTTCTGGAAAACCGCATAGCTCCACGGGCGACCAAGCACAACACCCGGTGTTCAGCTTGATCCCTGATTTCTCTATGATTTGAGCGACTCCCATTTGAATTGCCATATCTTTGGTTACTTTATTTGTGAGCACGTGAGTTTCGATTTTTACCTGTTTGCCCTTTACCCTGTTCGCCAGATCAATAAGACCCTCTATAGTAAGATGGGGGCAACCTATGACGCAGAGGTCTATCTTTCCACCTGGGACCGAACTCATCTTCTCCTTGGTTTCCGTTAACTCTTCCCTGCCGAATTGAACTCGCTCAGGAATTTTCTTCCCCCCAAAGGCCTCTTCAACTGTTTTCGCTTCAGCCGTTATGCCGGGCATGTGATAATGGGCCAGAGCCCCAGTCGCGGCCCCCGCTGCACCAAAATACCTGAGGTCCATGTTTCTCACGTCCTTGGGTACTCCTGTTATCACTGGTATTTTAGTTGTTACAAGCGCCCCCACCCAAGTGCCGAAGACATTGTAGTCGCCAGGGGTTAAATCCGTCTTGACTTCGATCAGGATTTTCCCTAGCCTATTTTCATCCAAATGAAGCCCGTAATAAGGCGTCCTCCCTGTGATTGCGGAGGCCAAGTCCTCGTAAGCGCCAACTCTGTTGGTCCTAGCTCCAATCAAGCCGTTCACGTAAGGGGCGGTTGAGGACTCGGTCCAGGCTATGTGCTCTCCAAACCTCGGCACAATCCCGCCGCCCTGATATGGCACACAAGACCATGTGGGGATGGCTCCCAAACCTTCGAGCGCTTCCTTCATTCTAAATTGGTCCTTCATGAAGCTTTCAGGGAAACGGAATTCTTGCCACCTTTCAAAATCCATGCTCGATGTGTCGATCGAAGTGGGAACTGCACATTTAGCGCCCAATTTAACGAACCTTTCCGTAATTTCCAGCCCGGCTTTTAATGCCGTCTTCTGAAATGAGAGAACCAAATGGCAACTCGCAATCGGTATAAGCCTTTCGGCTTTATAGGCCTCAGCCGCTTTCACTAGGAGCTCCATGGACAAACGCTTTGCCTCTCCCTGCCCGCCTGCCAATATTTTTTCTTCCTCTTTTGTGAGATAAACCATCGTTTCTAGTTTATTTGAGTAATATTTAAATATTTCTTCGAGATTCTAAATAATTTTAGGTTCACAT
>CAYUMT010000071.1:6283-8401 GCA_964446015.1 Hadarchaeota archaeon (SeqCode) | reverse complement strand
GTGGATGCTTTGATTTTAGTCAGGACTTCTCTGTGCCATAATGCATAGCTCAAGGCCGTGCTTACGGTACCCATGTACAAAGCTATGAGTAAGCCATTAAAATCCAAGTATACTGGTACAATTCCCCAAGTTGAACTAGCTGGAAGAAAAGTTAAACCCAGACCGGAAAACCCAAGTGAAAATACCGAAACTATAAGAAAGCTGTGTAAGGTATAACTGAAACTGTTGTGAAACCTCCTCCCATAAACCGAGTACAGTCCCCAAGAAATTCCGGTTGCGGCCATCAATACCACCCCCAATATAGTGACCGACTTAATTTTGCCGAAGGTGATAAACAAGATTCCGAGGAAGGCTAGAATTTGGCTGCCGATCCCGAGACGGGTTGCCCTCCCCCTATCACAAAACACGTGGTAGAGAAACATTGTAGTCATCACGCACGTATAGAAAACCAGCGTCCCTGCCGCGGCCCCGATAAACAGATATCCAAACGAGATAGAGAAGCCGTACGAGCCGAGGAAAAGACCCCCTAAAAGATTAGCTCTCTTAATGGGAACACGTTTGAAGGCACGCGGCATTGCCCCGTATATTAATAACAAAATAGCCGCGCCGCTGACGAACCTTATCGTTGTCAGCGGGAATGGTGATACAAGGTTGTTCAGAACCAGGAACCTCGTTATCACGCTGTTGATAGCGAAGCTAATCACTATGAACGTCGTCGCTGATAATATCAGGCTTTGCCCGTCCCTTGCGTGATTTTTAGTTTGCACAGATGGTTTTTGGGCCTTTGCTTTAAAATATTGGCGCTCTGGCGATCTGAGCCGTGGTTTTGTCATGTATTTTATTTCACTAAAGCTTTCCTTATCTCCCTAAGCTCCTTTAATATCTCCGATTCGGCGTTAGTCGTTCCTGTTCTAGGGGCTCCAAAGAGTGGCCTGCCCCTTACAAGGCTCATGATAGTGTCCCTGATATCCACAAAATTTTGAACGCCCCAGATATTCGCCTCTGCCCCTCTCCTGCCCGGACCGGCAGTTCCCCCAGCCGGACCAGTGTAGCCGGCGGTGTGAACCTGCACGGCGCCTACGCCGAAACGCCTAGAGAGGGGCCCTTGGATTAAATCGATTGACATTACGCGCCCGTATGGGACAACGTGCCTCATCTTCCACCAAACGCCCCTCTCTACCACAACCTCGTCCCCCGTGAGCTCGAATGAAATCGTGCCATAGTACTTTTGAATCCAATAAGCGGCGAAAATTAGAACGACAACGGTTATGGTCAATGGTATAAGCAAAAACCCCCATGCTACCCGCCAGATTGCAGGGGCGAACATGGCCACCGCGAATATCGGGACCAGACTTACAATCAACGGTATCAACGCGGCAAGGCCAAGGTAAGTGTAGTAAACTTTCTTCAAGTTCGGATGAGGGCCAAACTTTTTGCCGATTTCCAACTCATACACCCCATTTTACTTGGTAAAGTACCTATTTAACATTCAGGAAATATCGAATGATTTAGATGGAAATCATTACAGCAAGCGCCGGCAGCTATCCCCGCATAGGCGACGGGATTGAGCAGCAGCGGCACCGCAAGGCTTACGCAAAGCGGGAGATGGGCGAGATATCGGAGGAGGATTTCGAGAGGGTACAGGACGAGGTCACCGAGGAGGTCATAAGGGAGCAGGAGCTGGCCGGACTGGACCTGGTTACGGACGGGCAGGTGCGCTGGTATGACCCGATATCACATTTCGCGAGGAAGCTCGACGGGTGCGAGATAGACGGGCTGCTCAGGTTCTTCGACACGAACTTTTACTTCCGCCAGCCGATCGTTAATGGCAGCTTGACCAGGAGCGGTTCGATACTAAAGGGAGAGTTCACCTTCGCCAAGCGGGTGGCCAAAAAACCGGTTAAGCCTGTTGTCACTGGGCCCTACACCCTGGCCAAGCTATCAATAAACAGGAGCGGCAGAAGCCTCAAGTTTATCGTGGGCGAGTTAACCGAGGTAATAGCATCTGAAATTCGGGACCTTTCCAACGCCGGGGCGAAGATAATCCAAATCGACGAGCCAGTAATTTTAAAACACCCGGAGGATTTTGGGATACTCAAAGGCGCCCTCGATAGGCTA
>CAYUMT010000071.1:1723-6183 GCA_964446015.1 Hadarchaeota archaeon (SeqCode) | reverse complement strand
CATTGAGCTGCGATCGAATTTATCTCAACCCATCTTGTGGCCTCGGCGACTACCTGCCGCGGGAAGTAGCATTCAAAAAACTCAAAAATATGGCAACGGTCGCGGGAAAAGCCCGGGAGTTGATTTAATGGGCAGAAAACTGAAAGGGCTTGGACTCAGGTTGCCAATTTTGCCGACGACCACGGTGGGGAGCTTCCCAAAGCCGCCATCCCTATTAAGAGCAAGACAGAAATTCGCAGCCAAGCGGATAAAGGCCGATGAACTAAGACGACTCGAAGAACGGGCTACCAGGGAGTGGATTTCAATCCAAGGGGAGCTAGGGTTAGATATTCTGGTCGACGGGGAGATGTACCGCGGCGACATGGTGACCTACTTTGCGGAAAACTTGACCGGTTTCAGGATAAGCGGTCTGGTCCGCAGCTACGGAAACCGATATTACAGGAAGCCTATCATCTCGGGGGAAATTAACTGGCAGGGAGAGATAACTGTGGACTGGTGGAAGTTCACGCAGGGGCTCACATACAAACCGGTGAAGGGAATGGTCACCGGGCCCTATACTATGATGGACTGGTCCTTCAACGAGTATTACCCAACGCGCCGCGACGCATGCCTTTCAATCGCCAAGGCGCTCAATAGAGAGGTAAAGGCGCTTGCAAAGGCCGGGGCGAAGATCATACAGATAGACGAGCCCGCGATATCGACCAGGCCGGAGGAACTGCCGGAGTTCGCGGTTGAAGCCATGAAGATCGCAACAAAGGGGGTGGACGCCTACTTCATCAACCACATCTGTTACGGGGCCTTCGAGTTCATCTACCCCGGCATGCTGAAACTGCCCGTGGACAACTTCGACCTGGAGATGTCGAACTCCGAACTTGATCTGGTAAATCTCCTCCGGGAACACCCATTCACAAAGGACCTATCATTCGGCGTCGTGGATGTCCATTCGCATGTGGTGGAGGACGTTGGCACCGTGAAGCGGCGCATCGGGGAGGCGCTTGGGGTGCTGAAGCCTGAGCATCTCTGGATAGACCCGGACTGCGGCCTGAAGACCCGCACCCATGAGGAAACGATCGGCAAGCTCAGGAACATGGTGGCGGCTGCAAAGGAAGTAAGGGCAGAGCTGGAGCAAAGGAGATAAAGTTCACAAAAAGTATAGAATAATCAGAAATCCATTCAACCTCAACATCGTGCGGGACTGGTCAAATGAAATTAATATCCAAAATTGATGGAGAGGCGCTGGCGTTCGTCCTCGAGGGCTCCCGGTACAGCCATCCGCGAGAATTCATAGGCGTGTTGCGCGCAAAGGGGGACAAAATCGAGGAGGTTCTCATATTGCCCGGGACGATCTCGTCCGGGGAGTCTGCGGTGCTCCGCCTCCACATGCTGCCGATAGACTCGAGCGCGTGCGGAACTGTTCACAGCCACCCTTCCCCAAGTGCTTCGCCGTCATCCGATGACCTAGCTCTCTTCCAAAAGTTCGGGCGCGTACACATAATAGCGGCCTTTCCCTACGATGATAATTCTTGGAAAGCATACAATCACCGAGGGGAGGAAATCCATCTGGATGTCATAAGGTGATAGTATAAGATGGAAAATCTGGAAACCATGGTACGAACGCATAGTGGAAAAACTAAAACTTGACAAACGGGCGGACAAGGAAGCCACAAAAGTGCTCAACGGTTTGCTTCCAGAACCTGATATCGGAGCCTTTTCTAGAATGATACGTGGGTTAGATTGTGTGGTGTTCGGGGCTGGTCCTTCACTCAAGCTGGACCTCGAGAATCTCCAGCGTTCTGGCTATTTGAACAAAGTCCTTATCTCGGCGGATGGCGCGACCTCGGCCGTGCTAAAATATCGTTCGCCCGAGATCATCGTGACAGACCTGGATGGTAAAGTTGAGGACCAACTGAGGGCTTGGCGAGGTGGTTCTTGGATGGTTGTACACGGGCACGGTGATAACATCCCTGAGTTGCGCAAAGTGGTTCCAAAGTTGAATGAACGCGCAATAGGCACGACGCAAATCAAGCCATTCGGCAAGCTTTACAACTTTGGGGGATTCACAGACGGCGACCGCGCGGCGTTCATGGCACACGAGCTGGGTGCGAGGAAGATATACCTCGCCGGAATGAATCTAGGGGTTGAGGTGGGAAAACATTCGGGTGAGAAGGACCCGAAACGTAAAATACTCAAATTGGAGATATGCGGGGAGCTGCTATCTTGGTTGGCTAGCGAACTGGGTGCACCATTGATAAACTTGACTACTGGTGGAGAATCCATAAAAAAATGTCCTGAAGAAACGCTTTGAAACTCAAATATAAAGTTTGACACATCAAAGAAAATCATCCGTTATCTTAACTATATCACAATTGTCGTGAATTTTGGAGTTTTGTTCCCTTAAAAGCGACATCAACCCAAAAACGATGCGGGGAGAGGTGAGAAGTTCAAGAGAATGCTGGCGAACATTTTCCATGCATCCCAAGGCCCATACTATTCCGCTTCTCACAATGAGCTGGGACCAGAGGGGGCAGTTTCCATTTTTGAAATAGGTCAACTTTTGAAACTACAAGCTCTTATTGGTTGGCGAGACCTTCATATGTGGAGGTTGGAAATCTGAGGAGGCAGCTGGTCCCCATCAACCTTCTTCCGCTATCCATTTGTCTACTAGTATTGACCGCTTCGATAATGCCGGTTTCGGCGGGTAATCCAAAGCGTGAACAATTTCGTTACGTGGTAGAAGGGCCATTCGAAGGTATCGTCATCGAGGGCGATGTGATCGATGATGAAACGGGAGAACCCGTGGGTGGCTCTGGCATAACAGGGGAGGTTCACTCCGAGATAACTCGCGTGGACGTTCAAGCAGATGAAAATGGACACTTTATAGTCGTCGTCCCAATGGCCGGTGACCACATATATTTATTGAACGTTTTTGCTGCAGGCTACGACCCCGTAACGGTCGTGGGTTCGGTCAGGTCTGGAGAGCGTAAGTATCTGCAGATATCTATCCATTACAACCCGTTTGATATGCAGCTCTCCGAGAACTCCGGCAACTTGGAGCGGGGCTACGCGGCAACAACATACTCAGGTAAGCGCTCGATCCCATTTCTCGCTCAGCGGACGGTCCCGGCGCTTGACTCAAACGGCAAACCGATTCACGACACAGTCGAGGAGAATGTGCTGACGGGTTATACATGGGAAGAACGCGTCATCAAGTACCGCGCTGAAACGGCTTCCCTCTCGGCCAGCGCTGGGGACTGGGTGGACACGGGAGATACATACGAACTCTGGCCACTCTTCAGCCTGCCATCGCTTCCAAGCGGCTATCGATGGGTATACTCCGGCAGCGGCTGGATAAGCTCTTTCTATAAGAAGCAGTACAACGAGGTCGAGTACTATTCCGCACAAGGCTACACGGTGACGCCAAACTACGAGACCTGCTACAGGATTGAAACTTATCAAGAGTGGGTGTCAGGGCACTACGAGAGTTGCCAGAGCTGGGAGAGGGTTGGCACCGAAACCTATCAGGAATGGGTTCCGGGGCACAACGAGACCCGCACGAGGACTTACACGAGCTGGAGCTGGGAAGCGGTGGGCGGCCACTGGGAGTGGCAATGGGCCTGGTTCATGCCTTATCCGGTTTGGGTGACGGATTACGGCTGGGTGGCCCACACCTACACCACAACCTATCAGGAATGGGTTCCGGGGTACTACGTGACGAGGACACGCGATTTATACGGGTGGGTGACAAGGCAAATTTGGATCGACGGACACTACGAGACTCGAACTCGCCAGGTGCCCTACCAGACCATCACGAGCTACACCGCGACTAGGCAGGTGTCGTATGAAGTGTGGGAAGCCCGGACATCGACAACTATGCCTGACATATATCTAGACGTCCTAGGAACGCGACGCGATGACATGCGCAATCTCGGGGAGGTGTACACAACCACCGTGAGGCAAGAGCCTAGGACGCGCGTCGAGACGTACACGGCATACAGGATCTACGACTACGGCGGGACCTACTACTCCTTCCTGCCCTGGGAGAGCAAGCAGACCACCGTGGTTGCTACACCGAGAAACTGGTACACCGGTGGGGTTAGGCTGGTGGTCGAGGCCGGTGATGGGGTCGAAGCGAGCCTCGGCTCAAGCGTGCTGACTTTCTCCTCCTCTGCCAGCACGACGCTAACGATGAGCCCCAGCCACGCTTCCGTTCATAATGTGACGGTGAAGGCGTACGACTCGAACGGGCGTTTGGTCATGACACGAACCTACGAGCTCAACACGACCGAGTCGCTGCCTTCAGGGAGCTACTGGGAGAGCTACGTTGGGACTACATCTCAACCAGATGTCATCCCACCCACAATAACTTCAACTAGTACTACTGCACAAACCCTAGAGCCGTGGCGGGACTTTGAGATTGGCCAAATTGAAGGGCAGATATACGATGGCGGGACTGTTGGTGG
>CAYUMT010000071.1:0-1623 GCA_964446015.1 Hadarchaeota archaeon (SeqCode) | reverse complement strand
TTGATAGAAAAGCCTCCAAGTAGTTTGAGTCGGAAGAGGATGATTATCCACGTTTGGACAGGGAAAGCGTATCGCTACGTTCTCTATTGGCAGGTTCTCCTCGCTACCTCGATAGGTGAAGCTCGCCTCCATCTTGAACAACACTTTCTCTCCATTGCTTCCTGTGGACCTGATATCCCAAGGAATACCGAATGCTAGGGTACTCGAAACTAGTACAATAGTAAGAACCGTCGCGGCTATCGTGCTCCATTTAACTCTCGAGACCCTTCCTCCAATACCAGCCGCCAAGAACCACGCAACTACCAACATTGTGCCGAATGTGAGCAGAGAGGTAGGCCAGCCTAGCGATGAGCTCAATGCTAGCAGAGCTATGGCAAAAACGACAACCGAGACGGCGATACCAAGGACTGGTCTCCGTGCTCGCTCTCTTGGCATGTCAATCACTCCTTTTTTTCGTGTTCTAGCTTAAACCGTTTCATAGTTTAAACAATCGTTTCAAAAAGCATAAGAAACGTCATTCGAATTTGGACGAGGATTTATTTCCCCTTAATAAACATCCGCCTCCCAAAACCTCGACGGGCACGATGCACAAACCATTTGATGCAAATTCAGCCAATTATATAAACTTATACAATAAACAAAACATGGTGCTTGACATGCCGAAAAGGCAGAAGATACTCCACTACCCCCGCCTTGACACCGTCATGATGATCGAGGACGCCGTCCGGAGGGCCAAGGAATACCCAACCAAGGCCGAGCTGCTCAGGAGCCTACCCAAGAAGATCATGTACCAGACATTCAACCTGGTCCTCAAGTACCTCCAGAGGTCGAACAAGATAATCGTGACGAAGGACGGCCGGATCGTCTGGGTATTCGCCGACGATCAAAAACTGAAAAGGCTACTGGCGGAAAGCCAGAGGGTGTAGTGGATTGTACGAAGTACGCTTTTCCAAGGAATTCAGCGAGGAGTACGAAAGACTTAGGAGCAGGGCGAAAGGCGGTCGTGGAGAAGCCAAGTATCTGCTGAAGATCATCGACGAAGGGATTGCAAAACTGATGCAAGACCGAGAGGCTGGAAAAAGGATGCCCAAGCGGCTAATCCTGAGAGAATACTGGGTCAAATATGGCGTGACCAACTTATGGAATATAAACCTATACAAGTACTGGCGGATGATTTATACTATCGTTGGGGACGAGGTCAGGCTAGTGAGCGTGGTACTCGAGATTCTGAATCACAAGAAATATGATAGAAAATTCGGATATCGCACTACTTAATTTTCCTCCCGAACTCCTCGAAGCCCACTGTCTTCCTCAGCCCTTTTCTGCGACTAATTAGATGCACCAGCTTTCTCAACCGGTCGGGCTTCCCACTTGGGTATCCCAAGGCCAGCAACGCAACGACTTTATATTTTACGGGGATTTTTAGCAGCCTCTTCACCAACCCCTCATCGAAGCTCCCAATCCAGCATGTGCCAATGCCCTCTGCGGTGGCGGCTAAGACCATGTTCTGCAGGGCTATAGTGACGTCGACAACATGCCACTTTGGGGAGGCCTTGCTGTCCCCACATCCCACTATCACGACAGGGGACTCATTGAGGAATCCGGCCCCCCTCCCACTCCTCG
>CAYUMT010000070.1:6042-8519 GCA_964446015.1 Hadarchaeota archaeon (SeqCode) | reverse complement strand
GACTACCTCAACTTTTCACATCGTCCTCAGTAACGGGTTGCCACATCAAGCCGAGGATTCCGCCGACGAACATTAAAATTGAACCGATTATGAAACCAAACATCGTTGGAAAAGCTATTACCGAAGCCACCAGAACTAAAATAGATCCCGACCTGACCCTACTTAATCTCCTCGAATTCATCCAGATAACGCCCACGACACCCAGTGCAATTATTATCGCGGCCAAAGCTACACAAATGGGCCACCAAAATCCGGCCATCCAAGAGCCCATCATCCATGGCCCCATCATGCCGGACCACCAATAGCCCCCCGGCCAGTAAAGCACCACGTAGGAAGAGAATAGGGCGCCAAAAACTTGCAACACCAAGCCAACTAGCGAGAGCGTGAGGGCTATTGTGGGCCCCCCCTCGGCTGCAGCGCGAGAAACACCCTTTACCGGCATTTTTCCACTATGTCTAAATAAGATATATCATATTTAAATATATAGTTTGCCATCGTTTAATCGGTGGGAATTTGGTAGAAGGGGAGTACGCGACAAATCTCACGAAATTTTACACCCTTTTGCTCTTGGGAGACGGTCCGAAACACGGATACGAGATAATTAAAGAGCTGGAGAGGAAGCTGGGCAAAAAGCCATCAGCTGGGCAGATCTACCCGCTCTTAAAGAAAATGGAGAAGAAAGGATTAATAGCTCATAAATCGGCAAAGGTCGGGGGGAAGGAGAAAAAGGTTTACACGTTGACCAAAGAGGGTAGCAAAGCTCGTTCCAGACTTGTGGACAGATTCAGCGACATCATCTCGATAATACTGGAGCCAAAATTGACAAAATGCGCGCATTGCGGATGCAAGGTCTACGAAAGCGGCCATGAGGAACACATAGATGGTAAGAAAATGATGTTCTGCTGCATTCACTGCGCGGAATCATTCAAGAGAAGTTTATAGTGATGTAAACCTTGACTCTTTTCGAACTGCGTTGCGCCCGATCAAACGGCCGTGCCGGAATTCAAACGCCGATGAACGGCACCAGTAACATCCTGATTCCTATTATCACGAATGCCGCGCCAAGAATTCTTCTCAATGTGACAGCCCGAGTTCGCTTGGAGAGGTAAGGACCAAGTTGCCCTCCGATTACACAACCGATGGCCAGCGGAATCGCGTAGTCAAGCAAGACGTTCCCGAAAAGCCAATGAGGGACAAAAGCAGCAACAGTGGTTATCGCCATGCCAAACATCGCAGTTCCAGCCGATACATGAATGGACATCCCAAGCAGTAAAATCATCACCGTTTCGTCAATAACCCCTCCGCCGATGCCGAACAAACCGGAGACTAAACCACTCGCAAAGCTCCCCGTCATGCAATAACCCACGACCCTCCTGGACAAGGGAATGGATTTGCTGAAGTTTACTCCGGCGCGGGAATTCCTCCTCCAGATCATGTACGCTGCTATGAAAAGTAAAAGAAATCCGAAAGCCCCCGCGAGCCATCTGGAAGCTATCAAAGTTGTGATGTATGCCCCGAGAAACGCGCCGGGAACATCGAGGGTGTCAAGCAGCAGTCCAACCCTATAATTGATTCTATTTCGATAAGCAAAGGCAAAGGTGGCCGATACGGTCATGAACATTATCGAGAACAGGCTAACTCCAATTGCGTTCTGTGCGGGTAATCCGAAAAGCAGCACGAGCATGGGTACCAAAAAAGTTCCGCCGGCAAGCCCAATCGTCGAAGTGAGGGTGGCTATGATCAAGCCAAGCGGGATTAAAGTTAACTCGATCATTTGACACCCTTGACGGTGGGGTCTACAAATAAATCAAGCTCCTTTCCGAGCTCCAGAATTGCCCAAGCCCAAACCAAACACTCAAAACTCTTTATAAGGTCTCCGCGATTAAAAAAGTGCTTCGAATCATCGCAATAGGCTTTAATATTTTGGAGCATTCTAATCCCCCTATCGCCGTGAGGCTGTATATTAGTTAGGGAATTATCCAACTTCTTAGACCACTTTCCTATCTCCTTGATTAAGTTCGACTCAACGCCCATGTCGATCAGCCAGATTCCGCCTCGGGCGGTATCCCTATGTTTGCGATCACAAGTTCCCCCATAATTTCCGTACGCAATAACAAACCCTTCTTAGGCCTGTGAAAGGTCACGGTGGCATCCGCCTTGACAGCTCGGTTGCACAATTCACCAGTTAGTGGGTCCAACCCAGACGGGACATCCACCGAGAGCTTGAATGCCTTACTTTCATTTATTTTCTCAATCACCGATGCGTGGGGATCCCTGAGTTCCCCCTTAATTCCAGTCCCGAAAACCGCGTCCACCACGATATCCGCTCCAGAGAGCGCCTCAGCGAGCTCGCGCATGAAGGACTTGTCAGAAAGTCTAACTAACTCAACACTTCTCTTCATCTCCGTGATTATCTTCCAATTTTGTGAGGCTTCCTCTGTCCTTATATCTTCATCAGAACCTAACAAGAACACCTT
>CAYUMT010000070.1:0-5942 GCA_964446015.1 Hadarchaeota archaeon (SeqCode) | reverse complement strand
AGCTTTCCTGGAACCACTATAACATGCGGTGGAGGACCAAAGTCCTGATTACGCAGCCCTTGAACAAAATCGGCTTTGATTATCTTATCTTCAGAACCCGCCCTTGCCACGATCACTGCAAGGGTCTTCAATGTGAACACGCCATTACGCAACTTTTCCTCCAAGCCAAGCATGATATCGATACCCTCTTTCGCCGTCATTGCCCTTTTCCCCTCTCGAATGTCTAAAAGAAGTAGGGTGTGCAAGCCCATCTTACTGTTCTGTGTCAGGATTTCATACGGCCTTGACGATGGATTATCTTGAAATGGGATCGTTGCGGATGGGCCGAACTTGTAGCTTTGAAGCCCAACAGAACCGGCCGCGGCAGAAATAATAGACGCTCCATGGATTACCCTTGTTACAACGTCTGCCTTTGCTGCGCGAATGCGGAGGTCGACGTGAGTTGTCGCTACCATTGGATCACCTGGGACGAGGAAAGCAACCTTTTGAACCTTAGCAGCTTTTAAAATCTCCTCAGGGTTTACTTCCACAATCTCACGTCCAACTATCTTTATCGGCTTCCCAATCATATGCTCCAGCTGCTTTATGTCAAGTTCGGGAATCAAACTAGTGTATAGCTCGGCGTAGACTGTGTCGGCTTCCTGCGCCTCCTTCAGACCTTTAAGGGATAACCCCTCCCCATCCAAGCCCAGCCCTATGAAGACTAACATTATATCGTAAACAATTAATTAGGTACTTGATAAATCAATTCTGGGCCCGTGGCTCAGTCTGGTAGCTTTCATGGACTAAAGCCCATGGGAGCCAAAAGCAATCGGCTCTTAACCGATTGGTCGAGGGTTCGAATCCCTCCGGGCCCGTCCCTTTTCAACAACCAAATGCCGATTTCCAATAAAGACGAGCATCGAGAGGAAAAGCTATTAAAACATAACTGGTATTCACCTTTGAGGATGGGTATGATAATCGACACACACATGCACCCGACCAATTACGTCGATAAGGCCTGGAGACACGGCGGCGAGCCCTTCACGGCTGAGAGGCTTATAAAAATGATGGACGGTCCCTTCCCGATATGCGGCAAAGAGAGAAGGATCGATTATGGGTTTGTACAGCCTCCGCCCGGAAATACCGTGTGGTCGAACGGCATGGCAGGAGGGGCAGAAGGGGTCAGAAATTACATGGCATACATAAGGGAAATTGTAAAAAAATATCCAGACAGATTAATAGGATGCTTCACCTACAACCCCAGATTCGGCGTTGAAGAGGGGGTATCTGAGTTCGAGAGGCACGTGAAGGAAAATGGGTTCAAAATGCTAAAGATTCACAGCAACATGCACGCCTACAGGCCGGACAGGGCGACGGATTGGATATTTCCTGCCGTGGAAAAAGCGGCGAAGCTGAAAGTTCCGGTCCTGATACACACAGGGGATCCGCCTTACTCAATACCTAGCCAGTTCTACCCAGTCATAGACCGCTTCCCAGATGCGAAGATAATCATTTCGCATTTCGGCGTTCAGACTGGAGCAAGTTACATATTCGAGGCAGCATGGATAACCAAGAAGAACGACAACGTCTGGGTAGAGACCGGATGGTGTTTCCAGTCAAGGCTCGTAGAATTCGCTGAACTCCTTGGCCCCGAGAAGATGGTCTTCGGGACCGATTCCCCGCCGAACGAACCGAGCGTTTGGCTTAGGATGCTAGAAGTTTTGTCTTGGGACTATCCACAGGGCATGAGGATGAAGGAAGAAGATCTGGAGAAAATCTTCGGAAACAACGTTGCCAAGATGGTTGGACTAAAGATCCGCCGATAAGTCTTTATTTCCCCTTCTACTTTTTTATATTGTAATCCACCTGTGGTGTGCAGATGAAGGACCTACATGAATTTATCGATTTTATCAAGCGCGATTACCCAGAGGAAATCCGAACAATTGATGAAGAAGTCGAGGCCGATTACGAGATAACCGCATTCGCGATGGAATCGGAAAAGAAAAGAAATCAAATGTTACTTTTCAACAACGTGAAGGGCTCCCAATTTCCCATCGTTACAAATGTGCTTGGAACGAGGAGGAGAATAGCTCTGGCGATTGGGACAACTGTTGATGAATTTTATTCAACCTGGGACAAAAGGACGCAGAAACTGGTTGACCCAAAAATCGTTGGTAGCGGTCCGGTTAAGGGGGAGATGATGACGGGAAAAAAGGTCGACCTGTATAGATTGCCAATATTCAAACACTTTGAACAGGACGCCGGTAAATATGTGACCGCCGGGGTGGTGGTGGCGAAGGACCCCGATACGGGAATCAGGAATTTGAGTTATCACAGGCTACAGCTCTTTGGAAAGGACAAGTTCGGGATAAGCCTTCACTCGCGCGGACATCTCTGGAGGATCTATTCCAAAGCCGAGAAACTCAATCAATCCTTGGAGGCAGCTATTTTTATCGGAGCTCACCCATCGGTACTAATCGCGGCGTCAGCCAAGGTCGGGATGGATGTGGGCGAATTTAGAATAGCAGGGGCACTGATGCAAGAGCCGCTGCAACTTGTAAAATGTGAGATGATAGACATTGAGGTACCCGCTTCTTCTGAAATCGTGATAGAGGGCGAAATCCCTCCATTGGTCAGGGAGAAGGAGGGTCCATTCGGCGAGTATACTGGCTACGCCACTGGCAGGTCAACAAACAATGTCTTTAACGTGCGCGCAATCACTTATAGAAAAGATGCAATATACCAGGATATACTTCCCGGTAGCTCCTCTGAGCATTTGCTACTGGGGGGCGTGTCAAAAGAGGCCCATTATTTCAAGAGGATGAAGGAAGCAATTCCAAACCTGAAAAATATCAACTGGCCCAAGTCGGGTACACATTTCTCGGCTTACCTATCCCTCTCTGAGCCCATCAATGAGGGTCAGGCGAATCATGCGGCTCTGTTACTGCTGGGGCTCGACAACATGCTAAAGCTAGTAGTCGTGGTCAATGAGGATATAGATGTATATAATGAGCAGGACATCCTATGGGCCATCTCTACCAGAATGCAACCGGATAGGGATGTCAACGTGGTCAAAAACGTAATTTGCAACAAGCTCGATCCGTCCGCATACGGTGAGGGAACCTCCGCAAAGATGATTATGGATGCTACAAAAAAGAAGGGTTGGACTTTTGACAGGCTGACCGTGCCGGAGAATTCTAGGGAAAAGGCAAAGCGGATAATCAGAAAGTAAAACGCAGCCTATGTAAAGTTAAAATTTTTAGATGGTCATTAATCCAAAGCTTCCAGTTACCCGCCGCCCGGGATTGGCGACACGCTTATAACATTTTTTCCCCTATCAATTAGGAGAATCCCAGGTTGTATTGCTATAAGCTTCCCATCTTTCACCCTAACTCCGTCACCGGGTTTGAATTCACCCTCCTTTCCCAACTCCTCGTACAGATTCACTATTTTGTAGCTGACTGTTTTCTTTTCGACCATTCTCTCCACCAAATCGTCAATTTTAATTTCACGTTTGTTGTTAAAATCTCTTCTGAAAAATTACGAACGGCAAATATCCAAAATTCTTGCTTAATATTTTTTAGTAATTTTTTACACGGCGGATAAAAAGGGCTTCAGCCCTCCTTCGATCAATGAAATTTGACCCTTTGTAAATCTCATAGGGTCTATTCTGAGGATGAGATTCGAGGATTTCTCTGAGCAAAGTTCTCCGATTTCTCGGATCAATTCAATGGTATGCTTCAAACCATTAGCTACAACTAGATCTTCGAAACAATCGACAACTATTACCTCTCGCTCACCCACCAGGTCAAGCTGGTTCTCCACGAAAGACTTCAAACGATATAGATCCGTGGTGAGAAGTGATATCTTGCTATAATTCCTTTTGTTGCTCAAAGATAACACGGAAGACGTGTTCAGACCATATTTCCTTATCTCATTTTGTTCTTGGGAGGTAATCCACAGACCTGGAACCCCGTGTGTTACCAGGTCCAAGAATAACTCTTTAACGAGGCTCGGCATCTTTTCCTTTACAAGATATATGCGCCCATTTCTAAGCTTGTATCTCATCTTCGTCCTTAGATGTGCCTCAGGATATGGCCTGAAAAACCTCCTTATGGTCGGAACGGAGAGCATCTGACGTCTAACAATGGCATATGCTGCAAACAATTCAAAAATCAATAAGCCAACGCTGGCTATGGGCAATATATTTATTCTCGCTAGTGGAAGCACGATATCCGTCAACCCACCCACGATCACTACTACTGATCCTCCAAATAACAATAATCCCGCATTTTTGTGTTGTAAATCTGATGATTTGGTATAAAAAAATATACTAAACAACCTAACAGCAGATACCGCAATCAACGAAAAAAAGTATGCCGCAAATAAAACATAGGTTGGCCTATATCCATATTCATATCCCCAAAATTCCAAAGTGGTTTCGCCTATTAAATTTCCCGTTAAAAGTAGAATCAGGAAAATTACACCTATACCGTAAAAGACGACCCAAAGATATCTACTCCTCAATATTCTTGGGGCTGTAGCTACCTGGAAAAATGCAGCGAAATTAAGAAACAGTGGGGATAAAAAAATCACCCCAATATTTTCAACCGTACTCCAGAAGGCTGGCGACGCTACGTCCAGGTATGATCGCCTCATGAACTCGCTCAGAGTCCAGAGGAACAAGCATGCTGAAAAAATGAAAAAAATCCTATTTAGGTTATTTTTATGGTCTTTTAAAATAACGTATGAACCCAATGAAACGCTTAGGATTAAACCTAACAATGAAGGTATAGCGTAAACGTTCATTTGGATCACCTGATTATAACTAAAAAATGTTTGTATTGTTAAAAAGCCTTGTTTTTGATTGAAATTTGGCCCAAAACCCATAATACTTAAAATATCTTCATGAGCGGGTAAAATCCCAGAACCGCCCATATATTTTTCTAAACCAGACCCGAACTCTATCCTTTACACCATTCAACTGTTTCCTTAAAGATCTCTTCACCATCAGAGAACTTGAAAAAAAATTCATTACCTTTTTTGTCGTAACGCTCGGCAACTAGCTCAGGATTGGCCCGTTGGGGATCAAACTTCCCGAGCTCCTTCAGCCCAAGGGGCATCGATATCAATCCAGTCTTGTAGTGCATGCTGTAAGGGGCCCGCACGTCACCCATGGGTTTGATTATAGATGCATCTAGAAGAACCTTGTCCATGCGGGCTTCTTTTTTAGCTGTTTCGGATGTGGTTAAACCCGGAAGTCTTTCTGCCACCTCCGATTCCAAAAAACGGACTATGTCAGCAAAAAAATTGAAATTGTTTCGTTCCCTACGCCCGCTCTTAAGTTTTTTTGGTTGATACTCGGCGGGCAACTTGTGCGACTTGAACTGCGCCCAGATCTGGAATCCCCTCGACCCAGAGAATTTCAGAGCTGGCTCCACTCCAAAATCTTTGAGTAACTCGTGAGCAACGCGAACCACCTTTTCGGTTTTCTCCGGAGGAACATCTTTGCCAGCGTCAAAGTCTATAACTAGCCAATCAGGGGTGTCGCTCCCCACTCTGTGAATGTAAGGGATAAAATCTATACCGTGAACATCGAGCCACTTCTCGACATCCTCAGCGCTTTTTATCGTTATGTACTTGGGCCCAAGCTTCCGCTGCAACCAAGCACGTCCCGTGAAAAGCCTGAAAACCGATACCCAGCGATCTCGGCAGAACTCCAGCAGTGCATCAATGACGTGAGGGTAATACCGCTTGGCTCGGTAGACCTTTAGATAATCTTGGTTCAATCCTTCCCCGATCTTGCGCCACCGCTTTTCGAAGTGACCCCGCCCATCTTCCGTTATCGCGTATTCTCCAGCTCGTTCCTCTACAAGTCCCTTCTCAACAAGCTGACTGACAATCCGTTTGACTTCATCCTCTGAGAACTTCTTTCCCGCATCGCGACTGACCTTTTCCTG
>CAYUMT010000069.1:0-8921 GCA_964446015.1 Hadarchaeota archaeon (SeqCode) | reverse complement strand
GTAAAACATCTTATAGGTCTCATCTCGACACCTCAACGGTAACTCTTCTGGAATTTAGCCCTGGCCCCTGGGCCCCCGGGTTTTTTTGTCTCCTTGAACCGTGCATCGCTTTTTATTAATGTCCAATCGTAACGCTTAAAGATTTCGCGTACGCTGGGGTCATTGGACCATTTCGCTAGTCCCCGAGCTATCGCCGTACGCGACGCTTCCGCCTGCCCCATAAAGCCACCGCCCTTCACCACAACCTCTATATCCACTTTCTTTGCCAGTTCAGGGACAAGTTGAAGCGGCTCAGCTATCTTCAGCCGAAAGAGCTCCGGCTCCAACACATCAAGAGTGCGGTTGTTGACGACCACTCGTCCCCCACCGTCCCTGATTATCGCCTTGGCCATGGATGCCTTTCGCCTGCCTGTCTCGATAACGGGCTTCATTAGAACCTCGATCCCAACTTCTTGCTGAGTTCACCAACTCTTATAAAACGACGCGTTCCAAGCTGGCCCAAGCTAGCCTCTTGGATGGAAATCGTCTCCTTTCCAGAAAGTTCATCCGGTATCCCGGTGTACACACGGAGCCTGTGAAAAGCCGTCCTACCTCTGGAGGTGCTGAACGGGAGCATACCCCTGATTGCGATTCGAACCAATTCCTCAGGCCGCTTGAGGTGGAATGGCCCCTTGCGGGGGTTAGCCACGTTGCGGGTTCCTAGCCAAGCTTTGTAGGAGTCGAAGGTAGTGTCCTTTTTCCCCGATATGACGACCCCCTCTGCATTGACTATTGTGACCCTCTCACCACATAAGAGACTCTTTGCGACGAAGCTTGCGAGCCTACCCAAGACCAAATCCTTTCCATCTATTATCATGTTTATCTTACTCCATTAACTTAACGCCCGCGCTGTTTGGGTTTTCTTCTATTAACTGCTGTATGGTAAGTGCCTTTCCCCCTGCAGCAGCCACTTTCCGCCTTGCTGCTGCGGAGAACTTAAACGCTGCAACTGTCAGGGGACGGTCAATTTTACCTGCAGCAAGTACTTTACCCGGAACAACCACAGTTTCTCCCTCCATAGTATAGCGGCTGAGTTGACTTAAGTTGACTTCTGCCCGGGATCGACGGGGGCCATCGAGCCTGTCGGCTAATTCAGACCAGATCTTTGCCCTTTTTTCCCTGCTCAGCTCGCGAAGCTGTCTTATCAGCTTCCGCAATATGGGATTGGTCGACCCCGTATGCCTAGCCATATTATCAGCTTTCCAAACTTCTCCACACACCCAAATAAATGCTATGGTGACGCGTTAGATGCCGGTATAGGGGACGATTTGCTGTCACAACTATAAAAAGTAACCCCGCAGAAATTAGCTATATCGCTCTGGGTGGGTCGTTAAAGATAAATTTAGGGTGAAACCCGCTCAGCAGCTGAGGGTGTGGCTTTCTCAAGGGGTCGTCCATCTTTGTATGAGCAATGTAATCCATACTTCTTAACGCACTCAAGGCAAAGTACGGGGTCGCACAAGGCGGTGCTTAGGTATTTCTCTCCGCCATCTGGAGACATAAAGACCATTACTCCCTCCTCAATCTCCTCCGCCTTCTTCAATGCAACGTGAAATATAGCGCCTGAACTTGGGCCAACAAAGATTCCCTCACGTAACATGAGCAATCGAGCGGCTTCCTCAGCTACCTTTGGGCTCACGTAATGAACCTCATCGACGAGTTCAGGCTTCCAGATGGAGGGAACGTATTGATTTTTCAAATCCTTCAGGCCTTGAATCGCCGTGCCGGGCTCAGGCTGAACCGCAAACATCCTGACGTTAGCCTTGTATTCCCTGAATCGCTTAGAAACACCCATTAGTGTTCCACCAGTCCCGATCCCGGCCACAAAGTGAGTTATTTTCCCCCCCGTGTCCCTCCAGATCTCCTGCGCCGTGGTTTCGTAATGGGATAATACATTTGCAGGGTTAGCGAACTGATCGGGCTTAAAATACCTGTCTGGGTTTCTATTGAAGATCTCACGCGCTAGGTCCTCTGCACCATTCATCCCCTTAGACCCATCGCTCAACACAATTTTAGCACCCAATGCAATGAGGATCTGACGCCTCTCCATAGTCATTGTCTCGGGCATGACCAGTACCAGGTTGTACCCCTTTACTTGGCAGACGAGGGCGAGGCCTATGCCTGTGTTTCCGCTCGTTGGTTCGATGACAGTTTTATCCCTTGTAAGTTGCCCGGACTTCTCAGCGTGCTCGATCATGTATTTGGTTATCCTATCCTTTACAGATCCACCAGGATTGTACTTCTCCAACTTGGCATACATTTTGAGATTTGGGTTAGGGTTCAAATGCCGTATCTCGACCATGGGGGTGTTACCTATGAGGTCGAGTACATTCTTCCCTATCATAAAACCACACTTGGATAGATGTTTTATAACACAGTTATATATATGTTTGGGCATAAAGTCATTTAATAAAAAGGCAGTAATTTACGAGCTTGATCATCCCATAATCTAGGCATTAGCTGTAGTATACAGTCAGCTGCCATTGAATGCGCTTTTAAAATTTTGGATGCAAATTAAAAGCTTACTTTGAAATCTTTATCTCTATCTCCTTCCACTCCTTTTTTATGTCTCTCAAGGAGTTCACCGCACCAACAATTGTTCCGCTCAAAAACTTTTCAACGAACTCATTGAGGGCGATATCCTCCCCATCCATATGAAGTTTAACTTCCAAATATATACCTCCAAGTTTTATTTTCTCGAAAAGTTTATAAACTTATGTGAATTTTCAAATATCCAATTTTACGAGTTATCTCAAAATAAACAAGGCCGAAGTTTCATGAAAGATAATCATGAAGGAAATAATATATACACAAAAGTTACCATCCTTTTGGTAATAAGATGGATTCAAGGCAGAGGTACGAAGCTGCCATGAGATTGGAAGAGCCGGATAGGGTCCCGATATTAAACTCTGGTGCATGGTGCGCAAATCTAATTGGAGTTAAGATGCCTGAGCTTGTCTCTAATGGAGAGACATGGGGTAAGGCACAAATTGCGGCATTAAGGAGATTTAAGTATGATTGTGTGCTTGCTCTATCCGATACTGCAATCGAACTACAATCCTTTGGGGCTAAAACAAAAATTCCTGAATGGCATATTCCAACGGCAGAACCCATAGTGCGCAGTCCCGAGGATTTGGATGGATTGGAGATACCAGATCCTAGAAGGGATGGCAGATTGCCAGCTGCAATTGAATCGGTAGAGTTTTTGAGGAAAGAGGTTGGAAATGAAGTTTATATCATCGGTGGTTGCAATTCGCCTTTTACCTTGGCTGGAGGATTGATGGGTGTAGAATTGATGCTGATCTCTCTTATAAAGAATCAAGACTTCGTGAGAAAATGTTTGGATATCACCCTTGAGCACACTGCCAACTGGACGAAGGCTTTGATAGATGCTGGTGCCGATCAGGTAATGACATATGACCCCATCGCGACAGGAGATCTAATTTCTTTAAAGCATTTCAAGGATTTTGCATTACCTTATGCAAAAAAACAATCAGAAACTTTAAGGGAATATGGTGGCAGATACGCTCACGCCTACCACATTTGTGGGGACACTACCGACAGACTATCCGAGATAAGTGAGATAGGTGGGGCAATCGTGAGCTTGGACGAAAAGGTCGACATAGGATATGCCAAGGAAAAAATAGGAAGAAGAATCTGCATCGCGGGAAACGTTAAAACTGGCACGCTTCTGATGGGAGATCCTCAACAGGTTGAAGTAGAAACAAGGGAATGTATTGAGAAAGCGGCCCCAGGTGGAGGCTATGTTCTCTGCCCAGGGTGCGACATGCCATTAAATTCTCCAATAGAGAATGTAGAGAGATTTGTAAAAGTTGGTAAGGAGTATACTTATCCGTTACCCATAAAATAAATATATTACTTTTGTTTCAAGTATCGGAATTTTTTCTATTCCTTTTCCATCCTTCACCAAAAATTGTTCCCCATCATCTAGGCAACGTAAGCTTTCCCCTTTTCTCCAAGTCGTCTGCAACTTCTTCGAGGCCTATTTTTTCCAAGGCTACTCTGGACGGTTTGCCAGTCGCCCCGTCCCATCCCCTAAGTTCATAACATTCGTCTATCATTTCGTCTAACTTTTTCCTATCCAAATGCTCTCCCTTTCCTGGGCCAGAAGGTTCGGGCTCGAAAAATCTTTCGGGTGGTAAGTAATCCTTTCTTGTTATCCCTGCCCTTACGTTGTAAGCATTTTCGAGATTATGTATGCGGTCGCCTATTTCAAGAAGTTTAGACTGTCCTATACTTTTTCCAGTTACTGCTTCATAAAGTTCAGAAAAGTCCTTCAGGGAAATCAGATAGGGGGACATATACTGGGTTATGAAATAGCACATTCCAAATGAATCTACAATGGCCTTAAAGTTCTGGAAAAAGGTAACTAGCTTGGCCTTCCCAACGTAACTCTTTCCATCTCCAGCTGTAGGTATCCCGAAGAATTTTTGTCCTTCTTCCGGGGGCAACCTCGATTGCTCAAAGACAATGGCACCTCGGAGGTGACCACCACCCACGGGGGACAAAATCGTCCCTAGGGCCCAACCCTTCGCGGCCCTCAGGGTTTCATAAATATCTTGCCTTAGTATGCTCATCGAGTACATTTCAGAACCCTTATCTATAGTCTCAGCAGCTTTTCTACTGCCTTCTGCCAAAAGATTCCCGATCCCCTGTCTGTGGGCTATTCTCCTTATTAACTCCAGCACGACATTATAGTTACCCCATTCTAGTTTGAGCCCGTCCGCTTCGCTATCGGTAAGTATTCCTCGTTGGTAACATTCCATGGCCCAAGCTATAGCGCCAGAGGTGCCGTCGACATCTAATCCATATTGGCTGCATAGAACGTGGGCCTTTATTATCGCAGGGAGGTAATCGTTGTCGACTCTGCAACCGAAATTACGTAATGTATTACACTCAAATCCCTCCCCTTTCGTACCGCTGAACTCTCCATCTGACACATGCAGGAAGTGGCTACAGGGTGTAGAGCAACCGAAACAAGCCAGCTTTCTGACGGCGTATTTTCCGATCAGCTCACTTGAGCCTGTTCTCTCAACCTTTTCCGGGTTCCAAAAACCGTATTGAAAGTTGCGCACGGGGTTGTCGCTAACTTCGTTTGCACGTTCTGGAATAAATGTGGTCCCCAACTTCATTAAAATCTTCAAGGACCCGACATCTACAAGGTTATCCCTTAACTTAGACGCCAGCTCAAAGAATTTTTCTGGATTTGCTACTTGTACTGGTCTGTTGCCCCTTACGGCTAATGCCTTAAGCCGCTTTGAGCCCATCACCGCCCCCAAACCGCATTTGGAAGCGGACCTTGCGCCGTTACTTATTATGTTTGCCATGCTAACGAGATTTTCTCCGGCCTGTCCTATGCTAGCTATTTGAATAGCATCATCGCTAAGTTCTTCCCGGATATAGTCTTCCGTTTGCCAGGTTGTTTTTCCCCACAACTCCTTTGCATCCCTAATCTCGACATTGCCATTGTTTATCCAGATGTAGCAGGGTATCCCAGACCTCCCTTGGATAATTATGTGGTCATATCCTGCGAATTTCATCTCTGGGGCGAAGTGCCCTCCTGAATTCGCCGACCCGACTCCCATTGAGTAAACATTTTTTCCATCAATTGATAGTCTGCATGCGGAAAGCAGGGGTAATCCTATCAGTGGGCCCGCACCGAAAATTAACCTATTTTCGGGGTCTAGCGGCCCAACTTCCGGTGGAACCTCTTTATAAAGTATCCATTGATTTATGCCTCGCCCGCCCAAAAACATACTTTCATGAATTGAAGTGGGCTCGGTGGCAATTTTTTGGTTGGATAGATCGACACGAAGTATTTTGCCTGTATATCCATAAGTTTCTTTCATTTATCTCGCCACCATTGCGAGTATGGCCTTAGTTGGGCAGAACCTTGAACACAGGGGTTGCTCTTCATTGGCGCAAAGATCACATGCAAGATGGCCGTTTTCATTTTCCTTGTAGATTTTTACCTCAAATTCCCCTTCTCTTTCATTTCTTTTTACCTGAACGCTTGAAACGCACCTATCGAAATTTCTTTGGTGGTGGTACGAGCATACGAACACACAATTTCTGCAGCCTGTACATCTCTCTGAGTTAACAGCGATTTTAGTATATTTCATACATCAACACCATTATCAAGAAGGTTCAAAATTAAAAAAGCTTTTGCGGTTAAATCATTTTTCGTAAGTATACCACTCATTCGCCTTTAATTCGTGAAAAATTCAATTTTCCAGAAAGGATCGGTCAGAATATGGTGGCAGTTATTTATCTCTAATTATCTTTTATTTTCCTTGATATTCATGGTGGGCTCTAAATTTCGGGACATTGGGGACATCTTAACTACGTTTAAAAACATTCCTTACGAGGAACAATAATGGGAACAGTTCCAATCTCCCTAACAACATCCCTAGCATAAGAATGATTTTGCCCAACCAATGTAGGGTGCTAAGGTTCATTGTGCTTAAACCGACAGTTCCTAGTGCAGAGGTCATTTGAAATGACGCATCAAATAAATTATTTCCAAGCAGCGTGAGGATTATAGTCCCCGACAAGAGCAATAGTATCCAAGTGGAGAAAAATATTTGAATAGTGAGCAGAGTTTTTTCCGTCAATGGCTCGTTTCTAAATTTAAATGGGACGATTGCCCCGATAGGACTGGCCATCTTTCGTAAAAACCAAAAGGGTGTTCTAAGTATTATATAGAAGCGAAATGCCTTCATTCCTCCGGCGGTGCTTAGCGTACATCCTCCTATGACCATCCCTACCATGATAACCATGATGAACAATTGGGGCAGCGAAGCAACATTAGTAAGCGTGTACCCGGTGGTGGTATATGCGGAGACGATTTCAAAAAGTACGACTTTAACATTGGTCGATGAGATCAAGGTTATTAAAAATGCAACCCCGATAAAAATAAATAAGATATTCCTTTCCGGATGTCGCAGGAAGTCCTTAATCTTGCCCCGGAATAACTTATCATGCGCAATAAATGATGTTGCTCCTGCCAACATTAATAAAGACAGGACAAGCAGCTGCAGATTATTGGTATAAAAACCATCACTAACAGAGAAACCTCCTGTTGATACTGAGGTAAATGTCATGGCCACAGAGTCATAAATAGGCATACCTGTAAAATAAAGCAGCAAAATTCCCAAAAAAGTATAAACAAAATAGATCTTAATCGCAGATGAGATTCTCACCCCTAATCGAGTCGCCTTGGAAAAACCTTGGGCTCTATAAAGAGTCGCTTTTGACAGGGCAAGTTCCTCAGCTTCAGCGACCGTCCTGTGCAGGGTTTTTTTCATAGATAAAAGGAACAAGAAGAACATGACGATGCCTAGTCCTCCCATCCACTGCATCTCGGCTCTCCATAGTAGCACACTTTTTGGCACTTCTGCGACGGTAGAATATACGCTCAAGCCTGTGGTCGTTATTCCAGATACCGATTCAAAGATAGCATCAAGAATATTATTGTTAAAAGATTCTAGAAATGAGATCGAACCAATTAGGGATAATAAAACAAAAGATAAGGTAATCAGGATTAGAGCCTGCTTAAACGAAAGGACATTCTCTTCTTTCTTTTTCCTATTCGCAGTCCACAATAATAAAAAACCCAAAAGTATAGAGACAAAGGCGCTAAGAATAAAAAAGAAGATAGGTTCACCATAGACTAATGCGGCAACAATTGGTATAATTCTGAAAACGGAGGAAATTATCAGGACGTAACCTAAATAACGCAGGAGCAAATTCATTTTCCTCCCGAACTCTCAAGGACACTAGGAATATCTTTTGTTCTCGCTATAACGAGAAGCAAGTCGCCACATAACAGAGTTGTATCTCCAGGTGGTATGATTACCTCGGAGCCTCCTTTCCTTAAAATAGCAGCGACCATGGCATTCTTAATCTCTGCTTTTTTCCCGATAAGTTTGCTTTTTTCGCCGATTGGTAGCTCTAAAATCTGCGCCTCGGTGCCTATAAGATGAACGATTTTCTCGTTGATTCTTTCATACAAAGCTTTCTTCGCAGACAAAATCGCGCTTCCTACCTTGGACACGATATTTGCAACCCCCGCGTGTAAAAAGATAGCCTCATTCTTAGGAGAATTAACAAACGAAACGATTTTCTTAACCCCCGCATTTTTAGCTATCTGGCAAGCCATCAAATTAGTTTTATCATCGTCTGTGGCAGCAACCAATGCGTCTGTTTCATGAAGACCAGCCTCTCTTAATACGTTCGGATCTACGCCGTCCCCTTGAACGATCAAAAAATTAGTCCTATTTGCAAGGTCCTCCGCTGTAGCGGGATCATTTTCGACAATGACTATTTGACTCTCTTTTTCTAATATGGTAGCTAAAGAGAAGCCAATATCGCCACCACCAATAAGCATAATTTTTAGTCTGTCATGTTTTTTACCCTTTTGAAAGAATTTTTTGAATTGAGTGATTTTTAATCGTTTTCCACTGCCTGAACGTTTTTTCTGGGCTTTCTTCATTTTATCTGTTTTCCCCGCTTTCTTTGCCATTTTCTTGGATGGTATTTTCATCACCTCTTATTGATTAATTACCAACATTTTATAAATCACGTGTAGATATAAATGAATCCTTTTTTCTGCCCTGTCGCGTTGATCTTAAAATCAAGCAATGATTGAGTTATCCTGAGATTTTTAAATCTGGATCGATAATGTGGGCGATAGAACCATCGAGCATTCTGTTTTTATTGGCGGTCGTGTTCGCTGGGTTGTCCGAGGTAAAAAAAAAGGTGAAAAGATGATCGCGAGATATCAAAACGCTTCCTAAATTCTATGGTGCGGGGGAGGAGCATCCTAGCGAAGGGGTTCGGTGCGTGTTGTTGACCCTTAT
>CAYUMT010000068.1:0-9025 GCA_964446015.1 Hadarchaeota archaeon (SeqCode) | reverse complement strand
TATCGAAGAGGAACTCCTCTGTGAGCGCGTAGCTTATGCCGTTGAGCAAAGATCCCTCTACCTGCCCCTCAGCAAGCTTGGGGTTGATCGCGGTTCCACAGTCCACCGCAGCTACGTAGTTGAGCACCTTTACCTGCCCGGTCTCGGTGTCCGCCTCGACCTCCGCGAAGTGTGCTGCAAATGTCTCCGGCGTTAAATGGCTATATTCGGAGGCAACAGCGGCTATCTGGAATTGGTCTCGCGAGTAAAATGATCGTTTGGCTATTTGTCCGAACTCAACCTTCTTCCCGCTCTTGCTGGATACCACAGTCTTATTTTCGATTTTCAAGTTCTCCTTCGGCTCCTCCAGCATGCCCGCCGCTACATCTAAAATTTGCTCCCTGATTATCCCGGCTGCTTTCACTATTGCCTGCCCTGTTACGTAGGTTGTCCCTGATGCGTATGCGCCCTTGTCGAATGGTGTTATGTCCGTGTCGGTTGGATATACTACCACGTCTTCCAATGGGATATCAAGTGCCTCGGCGAAGATCTGAGACAATACTGTGTCAGCCCCCGTACCCAGATCACACGCACTCATGAGGAGGTTGAAGGAACCGTCATCGTTCATTTTCGCAAATACAGAAGCCATATCTATTAGGGCAACCGAGCCTCCATGCATAATGCAAGTCATACCGACACCACGCTTGATTTTGCCATCGGGTTGTTTTTTGCACCGTTCTAGCTTCTCCCGCCATCCAAAGATCTCAGCCCCTTTATTGATACACTCTGGTAGAGCACAGCTCTCGACTACTTGATCTACCCCTTTACCGGTCTCCCCCATCTTCTTGAAGATTGGAGAGCTCTCCCCCTGTCTGATCGTGTTCTTCATCCAGAAATCCAATGGGTCCATCCCGATCGTGCGTGCCATCTCATCCATCATAATCGCCATTTGGAAGGAACCCTGTAGAACTCCATAACCTCTATATGCCCCGGCCTGCGGAAGGTTCGTGTAAACTGTTTCGCCTAGGAAATCTATGTTCTCACAACGATAGAGTGGAAGCGTCTTTGCGCAAGTATTTGCCATTACAGTCATCCCATGTGAGCCGTAAGCGCCCGTGTTGCTGATTACCTTCGACTTTATCGCCGTGATAGTTCCGTCCTTTTTTACGCCAGTCTTTGCCCACAACACCATCGGATGGCGTGTCCTCGATGAGACGAAGACCTCCTCTCTAGTGTAGACAAGCCTTACGGGTAGCTTTGTCCTCATCGCCAACATTGCGCATACGTCTTCGACATGCATCTCCTGCTTTGATCCAAATCCTCCACCTATTCTGGGCTTAATAACGCGAACCATCCTCTCCGGGACCTGAAGGCACTGTGCGACTATCCTGCGGGTATGGAACGGCACTTGGGTGCTAGAACGGACCACCAGGCGTTCGGAAGGCTCGAAGTAGCAGATGCAGCTGTGCGGTTCCAATGTACAATGCTGGGCATAGTGGGTCTTGAACTTCCGCTCTATCACGAAATCTGCTTCCTTAAATCCTCGCTCGACGTCGCCCACATTAAGATCTATGCGTGCGACGTGGTTGTGCTTAGAGTCGTAGAAGAGTGGTATGATGTATTTACAGTCGGGCTCGTCGTGGATGACAGGCGCCCCTTTCTCCATGGATTTTTCTGGGTCGAAGATTGCGGGCAGGGGATCGTATTCTACCTTGATCAACTCGAGTGCTTTCTCGGCTATCTCCTCTGTTTCAGCCGCTACGGCTGCAACACGGTCACCTACGTACCGAACTTTGTTGTCAAACATCGTAATGTCATAAGGGGAAGGTTCGGGCCAGCCTTGTCCAGCTGTTGTATGCATCACTCGAGGGACATTCTTGTGACATATGACTGCATGTACCCCTGGCAGGGCTTCGGCCTCACTTATGTCAATTTCCTTTATCCTAGCGTGTGCATGAGGACTCCACAAAATTCTAGCGTGGAGCATTTCCCTTGGCTCAAAATCGTCTGTAAATAGGGGCTTACCCATCGCGAGTTGGGAAGCATCTATTTTTTTCACGTTTTTGCCAACTACTTTGAATTCTTTCATACAGTATCTACCTTTTCATCATTTTTGCAGCTTGCTGGATGGCTTCAATTATCTTTACATAGCCAGTGCAGCGACAGAGGTTTCCTGCGATAGCAGTTTTAATTTCATCCTCAGTGGGATTCGGATTTCTATCGAGCAGGGCTTTTGCCGACAGGATCATGCCGGGTGTGCAGTAGCCACATTGAACCGCCCCCGACTCAACAAATGTTTCTTGCAATGGGTGCGGATTTTCGTCGGTGCCAATTCCTTCAATAGTGGTAATGGTTTTCTTATCTGCCCAAACCGCGAGTGTCAAACATGAGAGAACTGGTTTGCCATCCATGAGAACTGTGCAGGCGCCACATTCACCGGCGCCGCATCCGTATTTTGTCCCATATAACCCTAAATCTCGTCTTATCACGTTGAGCAGCAGATCGTTCGGATTCACAGCGAGTTTTCTCTTCTTCCCGTTAATCGTGAACTCTATTTCCCTTTTCATTTTTTACCCCCCGATTTTGCTCCCTCAAAGGCTTTGTTTAATGCACGTTTAACCAACACTTTTGTAACTTCATTTTTATAGAAGGGGGACCCCCTAATAGAAGTTGGCCTGCAGCTTAGTCCCTTGCATGCCCTCTGGGCCGCCTCTTCGAATAGACCCTCGTTCGGCACCTGTCCTTCGAGCAGGGATTCTGATTCCTTCGACCTTATCAGGGTGGGACCCACACCTCCACCGACTACTATCCTAGCTTCCCTACACTTCCCGTCGTTTGCCAGAGTAATTCGCACAGCCGTGTTCACTAAGGCTAGGTCCTCGGAGGTCCTACCTAGTTTTAGAAAAGCCGTTCCAGATCGGGCTGGTGGAGCCTTAACTTGAACCTCTTTGAGTATCTCGTAGCACTCTAACTTCGTTTTCCTGACACCAACCAAGAATTCTTCCAGGGACATGGATTTTTCTCCATCTTTACAGGCTATCTTCACGGTTGAATCTAGCGCGACAAGTGCAGGTGGGAGGTCGGCGGATGGAAGCGCGTTGCATATGTTTCCACCAATTGTGGCCGTGCTCCTGATTTGGACCGTACCCATAACCTGTGCCGCTTCCAAGAGAAGTGAGTACTTTTCCTTAATCGATTTGGATTCCTCAACTTCACTAAATGTCGTCCTAGCGCCTATACGGAGTACTTCCCCCTCTCCGATTATGTAGTTCAATTTGGGTATTTTGTTAAGGCTAACCAAGCACTTTGGTTTGATTCTTTCTCTTTTCATATCCACAAGCAGGTCCGTGCCGCCAGCGACCAACTTGGCTTCATCTCCATATTTGGCGAGTAGATTTATCGCCTCAGGAATCGTTTCAGGCTCGAAGTATTCAAATTCGTTAATCAATATCCTAGTGTTCACGCTAATGTCATCTCCTCTTGTTGATTTTCTAACTTCTATTGAATTAGCTTCTTTTAAAATTTTGGGTTTACTCCTCTATTTTTGAAAAATTTCCCATGTGGTTATTTCAGCCTCGCTTTTCCCTTAGTGCCTTCAGGACCCGCTCAGGATTGAATGGTGTCTCGGTGAGCCTGACGCCCACCGCGTTGCATATGGCGTTCGAAATTGCTGGTAGCGGGCCATTAATGTTAACTTCTCCCAATGTTTTTGCACCGTATGGCCCAGTTGGTTCTTGGCTTGGAACCAGTATGGTCTTCATATTTGGTATATCTGTGGATGAGAATATTTTATATCGCCCGAACGAAGGGTTCAGAACTCGCCCATTGGCATCAAAGAAAAATTCCTCTGTGAGCGCGTAGCTTATGCCGTTGAGCAAAGATCCTTCGACCTGCCCCTCAGCAAGCTTTGGGTTGATCGCGGTTCCACAGTCCACCGCCGCAACGTAGTTGAGCACCTTTACCTGTCCAGTTTCGGTGTCCACTTCTACCTCAGCGAAGTGGGCAGCGTATGTCTGAGGATGAGTGGGGCTCACGTTTGAAGCCGTAGCCGCTATTTGGAACTGTTTTTTACTGTATAAAGCGCTCTTAGCTATAAGTCCGAACTCTACCTTCTTTCCGCTCTTGTTGGAAACTACGTGCTTGTTCTCAAGCCTCAAGTTTTCCCTTGGCTCCTCGAGCATGTCCGCCCCAACTTGCAAGATCTGTTTCTTTATTTCCTCAGCAGTTTTTAAAACACCCATGCCTGACACGTAAGTTGTACTGGACGCAAATGCCCCAGTATCGAATGGTGTCATGTCCGTGTCTGAAGAATACACGATGACATCTTCGATTGGAACATTAACGGTCTCGGCGAAGATTTGTGCTAAAACGGTGTCTGAGCCGGTACCCAAATCGGAAGCACCGATTAGGAGGTTGAACGAACCATCTTCATTCATCTTGGCGGTGGCTGAGCCCATATCCATGTGTGCTACAGAGCCGCCCTGTGCCATACAGCACATTCCAACTCCGATTTTTACACGGTCTTTTTGTTGTTTCTTGCAGCGCTCCCGCTTCTCACGCCATCCAAAAATTTCGGCGCCCTTCTTTATACATTCGGGCAGAGCACAGCTTTCAACCGTCATTTCGACTCCTTTACCTATCTCGCTCAAAACCTTGAAGATCGGGTGGGTTTCCCCCTGCCTGATCGTGTTTTTCATCCAGAAGTCCAATGGGTCCATACCAATCGCATGTGCCATCTCGTCTACCATGATAGCCATAGCAAAGATACCCTGGGTTACCCCATATCCTCGGTAAGCTCCGGCATTCAGTGAATTTGTGTAGACGGTATCACCTATGAAGTGGATGTTATCACATCGGAATAGTGGTAAGGTCTTTGCACAAGTATTGTTCATAACCGTCATGCCTTGGGAGCCGTATGCGCCAGTGTTGCTAAGGACTCGGAACTGAATAGCCGCTAATTCCCCGTTCTTCTTGACCCCGGTCTTTGCCCACATTACCATCGGGTGTCTGGTTCTAGACGAAACGAATACCTCTTCCCTGTTGTAAACAAGCCTGACCGGTCGCTTAGTTCTAATGGTTAACATGGCACAGACGTCTTCGATGGTCATCTCCTGTTTTGAACCGAATCCACCTCCAATTCGGGGCTTTATCAAGCGCAACATCCTCTCAGGTATCTGGAGGATTTTTGCGACAATTCTGCGGCTGTAGAAGGGAACCTGCGTGCTAGTCCGGATTACAATACGTCCTGTGGGATCAAAGTAAGTTATGCAGGAGTGGGGCTCCATAGCACAGTGCTGGGCGTATTGGGTCTTGAATTTTCGTTCAATAGTGAAATCCGCCTCCTTTATTGCACGCTCAAAATTGCCAGTCTTAACTTCGATATGTGCTACATGGTTATGTTTTGGGTCGTAAAAGACGGGGATGGGGTACTTGCAGTCGGGCTCGTCGTGGATGACAGGCGCCTCTTTCTCCATGGATTTTTCTGGGTCGAAGATTGCGGGCAGGGGATCGTATTCTACCTTGATCAACTCGAGTGCTTTCTCGGCTATCTCCTCTGTTTCAGCCGCTACGGCTGCAACACGGTCACCTACGTAGCGGACTTTGTTGTTGAACATTGCAGTATCATAGGCGTCGGCTTCTGGCCAGTGATGTCCTGCGGTTGTGTGCATTACCCTTGGCACATTCTTGTAGCATAGTACCGCGTGCACTCCGGGCAAGGACTCTGCCCCGCTTATGTCAATGTCCTTTATTCTGGCGTGTGCATATGGGCTCCATAGGATTTTTGCATGGAGCATCCCCCTCATCTCAATATCGTCCGTGAATAGGGGGTGCCCCTGTGCGAGTGCAAGCGCATCGACCTTTTTCACGCTTTTTCCAACTACCTTCAATTCCTTCATTTTCATTACCTTTTACCCCTCATTCTTTTAGCTGCGATTTTAATCGCGTCTATTATCTTGACGTAACCAGTGCACCGGCAGAGATTTCCCTCTATTGCCCTCTTTATGTCATCCTCAGTGGGATTGGGATTTTTATCAAGCAGGGCTTTTGCCGACAGGATCATGCCGGGTGTGCAGAAACCGCACTGGACCGCTCCGGCCTCGACGAAGGCGGCCTGAAGTGGATGTGGGTTTCCCATGGTTCCTAACCCCTCTAAAGTGATAATTTCCTTGTCCTTGGCCTGTGCTGCAAGCATCAGGCAGGACTTGATGGCTCTGCCGTTGACGATGACAGTGCAGGTGCCGCAGTCGCCTTCACCACATCCGTCCCTCACGCTGTAGTAGCCTTCGCGGCGCAAAACGTACAAAAGCCTCTCGTGCGGCTCAAATCTCAGAGTTTTACTCTCGTTGTTTATCTTACAATTTATTTCCATTTCATCTCCCCATCAAGACATTAATGAGGGCCCGCTTGAGCATCACGCCCAAGACTTCCCGCCGGTACCCCTCGCTGAAAAGGTAGGTTTTCGTGACTGGCAGCTGCGCGGCAGCCTTTTTTGCCGCTTCCTCGATCAAATTCTTATTTACAGCTTTTCCCTGTAGCTCATTCTCGATAGATTTCACTCTAGTCGGCTGCGAGATGCCCGATACGGCCACTCTCAATGTAGATACCTTATTCTTCTTTAGTTCGGCGTAAGCGGCCACTGTTACTATCGAATAGTCGAAACTGGTGCGGGAGTACTTCATCGATATCCCCCTCCCTGCTTTTTTCTTTGGTATGACGACCTCCCTTATGAACTCTCCAGCTTTCAATCTGGATCTGAAAAATTCCTCAATTGAAAGGGTTCGCTCTTTACGTCCAGCTGTCTTTAGCTTCGCATCTAGTACCATTAGGGCCGGAGGCAGGCATGCCCAGTTGTACCTACAGGCTATGTCCCCACCTATAGTCGTCACGTTCCGCAGCTGGGTATCGGCCACAGACGAGGCTGCGGCGCAAAGGATTCCAGACGCAAAGCGGTTCAGAGCCTTAGACTCCACTAAATCCGTCACGGTAGTTGTAGTCCCGATTAGGATATCATTTTTTCTTTCCTTGATGTAGCTCAGACCAATCCTAGTTATGTCTACTAGGTGATCTACTCTCGGACGTGCGATGAAGGACGTCCCACCCGCTACAGCTATGCTTGACTTTTGGCTCAGGATCGAGGTTGCTTCCTTCACATTACGAGGATAATGAAATTCCAACTAAACCTCCCCCTATTATTATTCCTACCCAAACTTCATCGCCGTCTTTTAATACTTTACTAGAGCTAACAAGTTTCTCGTTGACGAATACCCTTAAGTGGTCAACTTCGTCTTCCTTGAAACCGATTTTTGCCAGCATCGATTTCATATTTGACCCATCGGCAAGGTCAAGCTCAAACTTAGGCTCCCTTCGTTCCCGCCCCAAGCCAGGCATCAGCTCAACTTTCACTCTGATCATCAAGATTCACCGTGAATTTATTGGTCTTCACATTTAAATCAACGAGGTGTCTCCATTCAATAGCGGGCGATTTTGTACCATATCGGTTTAAATGAAACGAGGTTGAGAAAACTGTGAAGCGCATGAGAATTGATTTAATCATCGTGATAGATTTTGGAGGACAATATTCCCATTTAATAGCGAGGAGGATTAGGGAAAAAAATGTATACTCCGAGGTTGTCCCCTGTGATATAACTCACAAGGAAATTGAATCCCTAAGCGAAAAGTTCAACGTGAAGGGGATAATTCTATCCGGCGGCCCATCGAGCGTGCACGACGAAAGCTCGCCAAAGTGCAGTCGGGAAATTTTAGGATTAAATATACCAGTTTTGGGGTTATGTTATGGGCACCAGCTCATCGCCTACTTTTCCGGGGGCCTTGTTAAACGAGGCAGGAAGGGAGAGTACGGCGTGACAGTTGCCGAGATCGAAAAGCCAATTGGAGTCCTAAAGGGTTTGGGGAAAAAGGAGAGGGTTTGGATGAGCCATTGTGATAATGTCTACAAGCTCCCACGAGGATACGATATCTTGGCACATACCGAAAATACACCTATAGCCGCGTTCAAGTTTAGGAGGAAGCCCGTTTACGGTTTACAGTGGCACCCTGAAGTCATTCACACTGAAAATGGTATGAAGATGCTGGAAAATTTCATCTTCGAGGTTTGCAAATGTAGGGCAAACTGGAGCATGAAAGATATAGTGAAGAAAGCCGTTCGAGAGGTAAAGCAGGCGATGGGCGGTAAAAAGGGCATAATCGCTTTGAGCGGAGGCATAGATTCGAGCACAGCTGCGGTACTGGCTGCAAAGGCCGTGGGAAAGAACTTAACTGCGGTATTCGTGGACCACGGATTCATGAGGGAAGGTGAGCCAGAATTTGTTGAGAAAACTTTTAAGAAATTTGATTTCGACTTCATCGCGGTTGACGCAAGACAGAGGTTCTTGCAGAGATTAAAGGGTGTAACCGATCCAGAAATGAAGAGAAGGATAATTGGGGAGGAGTTTGTCAGGGTATTCGAGGAAGCCGCTAGAAAAGTTGGAGCACAATACCTGCTGCAGGGTACTATATATCCGGATAGAATCGAATCGGGTTTCAGGAGGCATTCCGATAAGATAAAGACCCACCATAACGTTGCGGGGTTACCCACTAAATTAGAGTTTATTGGGATAGTTGAGCCCCTAAGGGATCTTTATAAGGATGAGGTGAGGAGGGTCGCTGAAATGCTGAGATTACCCGAGGAAATCGTACACAGGCAGCCTTTCCCAGGTCCGGGGCTGGCTGTGAGAATAACCAATGAGGTAACCCCTGAGAAGATAAAGGCGGTCCGAAAAGCAGACAAAATAGTTACCGATGAGTTTGAGAAAAGTGGAATGAGCGGGGAGCTTTGGCAATATTTTGCTATTTTGACAGACACCAAAAGCACTGGTGTGAAAGGTGATGCGAGAGCTTATGGGTATACAGTTGCCGTTAGGGCTGTTAGAAGCAAAGAGGCAATGACGGCGAGCTTTGCAAGGGTTCCGTACGATGTTCTGGAGAGGATCTCAACCAGGATAACTAATGAAGTGCCGCAGGTGACTAGAGTCGTTTACGATATAAC
>CAYUMT010000067.1:0-9312 GCA_964446015.1 Hadarchaeota archaeon (SeqCode) | reverse complement strand
ATCCAACCAGAATGCCGATTGCCAATATTATGAAGAGGGAATAGCTGTAGATGGGGGATATATACACCCCCATAAGTCCTGCGGCCTTGATCACACTACCCCTAAGTTGAAATATATTCTCCTCTATAGGCTGCTGCGCAAGCTCGAAAAAGGATTTCTTTACTCGACCATCTAGAGATCCATCGACTTTAGAAACTTCAGGGCTGAACAAACTACTGTATTGGTCGAAAGCCGACGTGATGGATGTCTTGGCTGGCCCGATGTCATTTCTCCTAACCGCTGCTGCCGATATGTCCAACTTGTTTATTATGCTCGACAGCGCTTTACTTGAATCCTGCCCCTGGGCCTGTACAAGGTCAACGCCTAGGATGGAGCACGACATCGCAACCAATAACAGCAAAGCGATTAACTTTCTACGCATCATTTCACCTCAAAACTATAACCATCTCTTTTACAGATTTATTTAATCCTTTATCACTGTTTTGTATCAACATCAGCTTACTCACCAAACAACCCCCGTACGGCAGGGAACATCTCCGCAACTTGCTCCTTAGCTATCTCTTCGTAGAGGCTGTGCACTATGCCAACTGTCAGCAAAATACCTGTACCACTACCCAATGCACCTAAGAAGTCGGCTCCCGCTGAGAGGAACCCCACAAAGGCTCCACCGAGCAGGGCTGCAGTCATTATGTATTTGCTCAAAACCCACTCCATGATCCTTGTGTCTCGGCGGAAGCCCGGTATGAGCATGCCAGACCGATCAAGCTGCTCCGCTATATCACGTGGACCCATTCCCGTCATGTTTACCCATAGCCATGCGAACCCCATACATAGGAGAACCAAAATCGTCACGTATACTATTGCATGAATCGGGTCGGCGGCCACCTGAAATACCCCGTTGGGGGCGTTCGTATAGTAGGCCAGCCACGGTGCATTGAAAAGCGAGGCAAAAATTCTAAAATTGGCAAATACAGTTATCGCCAAGATAACGGGGATATTTGAGGTATAGAGGAACCTTATCGGGTAACGACCTCTGATTCCTCCAAATCTGCCGTACGCAAGTGGAATCTCTATCCTCATGCTCTCAGCGTATACTACAATCAAAAATACGATAATTGTCACGATTAACCCAACCATATTTGGAAGATTGTGCCTGATGAATGAGCTTAAGACGTCTCCACCGCCGATTACTATTCCCAAAAAATTAGGTACTACTCCGGTCACAGGATTTAGAGCCTGCCAAATAACGGTGGTCGCAACGCCTCCTGCTATAAAGAGACTCACGCCGCTGCCGAACCCATATTTAGAGACGACCTCGTCCAGGTAAATTACCACGATTGCACCAAGAGTTAACTGAAAAATAATCAACATGCCGGCGGGAGTGAGCAAACTTATATCACGGCCATAGGTTCCAGCCATAACCAGCATCGCGCCCTCGAATATTCCCATCACCACTGCCCCTAACTTCTGGATCCCGGTGAATAGAACACGATCTTCATTTTCAGACAGGTTCAAACCGATAATCTTGCTGCCCACTAGAAGCTGCATTATAATTCCGGCGGTGACGATTGGACCTATGCCTAACTCCATTAGACTACCTGAGTGGCTGGCAAGCACGAACCTAAGCTGACCAAAAAAATCCCTTGTTCCCCTGTCCCAAACGCCGTTGCCGTTCAAGTCCGTGAACTCCTCCAGAGGGGTTTCGCCTGGGTCCATGATACCGTTTCCATTGGTGTCGATGAAGTCGAATGTACCGTTTCCATTCGTGTCAACAAATGGCTCTGCTTTGGCTATACCGTATAACGGGATCTGCGTCATTAACAGGAAAACTACAAGGGCTAACCCGGTCCAGATAAACCTCTCCTTAAAGGGGATTCGCCTCTTTGGTACCGAAACCTCCGGCAACTTGCGAATGACGGGATCTAGCGCATAAAGCCTAGATCGCAACTTCTCTTCCTTTTCCATCGCCTTCACCCGGCGATAGCTCTTCCACCAGTTTTCTCTAGCTTGAGCTTCGCTGATTCCACTATAACTTTAGCCGTTACATCCAACGGTCGGGTAACACGACCTCCGCCAAGTACCTTATCAAAACCCAGTTTTTTCACATCCACGACGAATCTTTCGCCCTCCTGCTTAGCGACTCCCAACTCTATGAGCTTCTCAAGGTTCTCATCGAGATCTCCAACGTTGATTGCCTTAACCTCATCCCGAACAGCGGCCGGCCTTTTAAAGCCGTGTTTACCAAAGTAGGTGGGCATATACCTGAGCACGTAGGACCATTTTTGTTTGTGACCACCGCTCATTCCAGTGCCGCCTCTCTCGCCGCTTCCTCGCCCCCTTTTCGAGCAACCTCTTCCGTAAGTTCGCGCGCCGCGCTGGGACCTAACTTTTCGTCTCTTTCGAACAGTCATTCGGGACACCTAAGTCATACGCACGATGAGCTCATTTATCCTAGCCCCACGATACCCCAGGTCGCCCAAATCCTTCACCGGACGTTTGGTCGATTTGTACCCTCCACTCGGGGGGTGAAGCCGGAAAACCTTTTTGACAAATGATACCTCATCCTGCCCAACCTGTCCATCTATAATTGCCGATGCAAGTTCAGCTATTGTCTGAAATTTTGTGTTGGATTTCACGAATTCATCGCTTAACCGTCTATCGCCAGTTAACATCCCACGTTTATTTAACAGCCTCAAGAGGGTCTCCGCATTTACCTCTCCCCATGTTACGTAATCCTTGACCTTTTGAATCATACCGAGGTATGGGGGTCCATCATCCATTATTATGCAGTGATTAACGCGCGTAAGGCCGATCAACTTTAAGGTATCCTTGACATCACTCCTTGCGTTGATGTCGCTCCGAAGTTTGACAACGGCGAGTTTACCCATCGACACCACCGACCTTTCCCACCGTCACGCGCTCCTTGTACTTCTCGCCTAGAGCCATTTTTGTGGTTTGTCTCAAGGCATCGATGGTCGCAAGGGCAAAATTTAGAGTTGTGCGTGTTTCTCCCTCCGAGCTGGCCCAAGCATCCTGTATACCGGCTAGGCGGAGTATCTTTTTCGGGATCGCCGCCATCGCCAAGCCCAACCCCCGGGGCGCGGGCTTTATCGAAACCTTTACGCTACCGCTTTTACCTTCGACCGTGAATGGTACGGAGTGGCTCCTTCCACATCCACACTCCCAGCTGCCGCAACCCCTTGCTATCTCCACTGCATTCAGCTTCGCTATACCCACTGCCTTTGATATTGAGGATCTGATTTCCTTAGCGCTCCCATGTCCAACTCCGACTATGCCATCTTTGTTTCCAATGACCGCAACGATCCTGTATTTAACCCTGCGACCCGACTTGTGCATCCTCTGGACTAAGCTGACCGCCAACACGTCCTCCTCTATTTTTGGCAAAAGGGCACTGACAACCTCTTCCTCCTTGATCGGCTTACCCCTTCTCAAAATTTCGGAAATTTCCGTCACCTTCCCTTCCTTGACCTCACGGCCTAAGCTGGTGCGGGGCTGCCAGAGCCCCATATCGAACTCCTTTTTGACGAATCTCCTAAATCTCCTAAACCTCATTCCCATCTTTACCACCGAACTTAGAGATTATCTCACGTTTAACGGAATTAAAGTGATCTGGTATATGTTCCGGTTCAAGGCCTCGCGCTAGATAACCTGAAAAAATTGACCTATACTTTTTTTCGTCGGCCTCCCGCAATTTAGACGCGTATTTAGCGATATGCAAGCCGTTCAGCCTTTCGTCGCCGGGTAGGATGGCCTCGTCGTGAGGTATTTGAAGGCCCCCATCTAACGCTCCCCTCAAAGCAGAGAACACCTTTGACCCTGGCGTGGGGTTTTTCATGCCAATATCGAAAGTCGACTCCTTAACGCCTGATTTAATGGCTCGGCAACCACATAGGAGCCCGACCAAGTAGGCTGAGGGCATGTTCGATGTCCCTCCTTTCCAACCGAATGCCTCAAGTTGCTTTGAATGGGCCGATACCAGTGCGACATCGCCGGACGGATGGGGCTGGATAACCTGCGCCGAGATGTGATTTAGGGAAACCCTCACTGTTAGCCTTGGTTTAACCGACCTCAGAAATTTTAGTCTCCTTTTGTAATCGGTCTTTCCCTCCCTCTTTCGCCTGAATTGAACCTTATAACTGGGACCCATCGCTGTCATGCGCATTACCTCAACAATCCTCTTTCCTTGAGATAGGTCTCGAGATGTGCCTTATCCCTGAAAGCTCCGCCCTTTGCCATCAGGTAAAGTTTTCGATAATCCCTTGGGCCAATCACTTTATTCTTCTTCAGCTGCCTTAGCCTGAGCCTTAGGGGGCGAACCGTTCTAATCCAGCTTGCCTTCCTCGGCTTCCTCGCGCCAATCGGTCCCTTTCTACTACCGTGGCCGCCTCGCCTGCCAACCCTACGCTTGGATGCACGTTTTCTGGTCCTGCCCCTACTGATCCCAATTTCCGGCTTAGCCCTGATGGCCCCCTGCTTTACGAGGCCCCTGATATCTTCACGGGTAATCGCAGCCGAAACATCGGAGGAGCGGGTCGGATCTATCCAAACCCGGTTTATCCCTACATCCAGAATTTCAGCCGCTAGCCTTTTCTTTGCGTTCAGCTTCATGTTTTCTAACCCCTGGGTTCAAGACCCTTATTTTAAGTTCGTTGGCCCTTGCCAAGATCTGTTCGCGCTTCCTTCCACCAACGCTGGAACCTATTCTAACCGCTTGTTTTTGTGGATCTATTTCCTCAATATCTTTCTTACTTTTTACCAAAATCTCAAACATGCCGGACGGGTGGAGCCCTCTTTTTTGTTTTGGGACTCTATATCCGATTGAAACCACGGGCCCTCGTCCGCTCTTGCCAATGCGCAACTTACTATCCCTACCCCTAGGCTTACGCCATTTTTCGCCAAGCCTTTTGAATCGGAACCACTCCTGGCGCCTGAACTTTGGCAAACTTTTTTTACCCATAGTATCAAGACCTCTCCACTATGTAGCAACCATCCTGAAAGGTCCTGTGATCCCTATACTTGATTGAAGTCGCCTGCTCTATGTTAAACGCCGTTTGCCCGACCTCATCCTTTTTTAAGCCTTTGACCATTATATCGTCGCCATTTACCTCCACCGTGGCATCGCCCACGATATCGGCGACCCTGGGGGACCTCTCCCCTAAGAAATTGTTTATCAGGACACGTTCACCTTCAACCTTCACTGTTATCGGAAAGTGAGAATATACTACGCGCATTTTGTAGGCAAATCCATCCGTGACTCCTTTAAACATGTTAAAAATGTGTGCCCTGAGAGTACCGATCATCGCCCTACGTTTGCGTCTCGCTGAATCCGCTTCGGCTAGGATGTCCCGCCCGTCTAAAGATATCCTAACATTTGGCATGTCAAAGGTCCGTGAGAGCTTTCCCTTTGGTCCACTAACCTCGACCGTTTTGCCCGAAACCTTTGCATCGATGCCATCAGGCACCTTGATCTTCTCCTGCGTTACGAGTGGCATATTCGACCCTTTCTTCATGACCCGTCTAATTTCTATGCTTCTCCATTAAAAGCGTGCTGAAAAAAGACCCAGTCAATATACATAAGCTATTAGCCTTCCACCCAACCCCAGTTCCTTTGACTTCGCATGGGTAATTACACCTTTTGGGGTGGATAGGATCAGAGCCCCAAATCCTGATGCCAAGAGGTACCTTTTCTCCCATTTCTCATGTTCGTCCTTTTTTATCGGATGCCTCGGCCGCACGGCCCCGCATCTGTTTATCTTACCTTTCAATTCCACCCTGAATTTTCCAGCTTTTCCGTCGTCTATGAACTCGAAAACACCGACGAAACCCTCGTCCTGCATTATCTGCAGCACTTCCCTTATCAATCTTGAAGCAGGGGCTATCATGACCTCGCTCTTTCTAGCTCTCTCGTAATTGTCTATTTTAGAAAGGGCGTTTGCAAGGGGATCGATCAACATGTTTATGCCTCACCTATACTTCTTGAAGCCCATCTTGGCTGCAAGTTCCCTGAAGCAACGCCGGCATAGCTTTAGGCCGTGTTGCTGGTAAACGTGGCCGTAACTGCCGCAGTGCATACACTTATGTGCTCCCTTTCCAAATTTTGTTTTTGTCATGTAGACACCTGTACACCAAATTTGTCGACCATAAAATTTATCGCTTCGGCTTTAGTAATTTTGTGGCTCCTTGACACCGGCCTTGGGATTATACGCCTTCTCCTTATCCTATACCCCGGCCTGATCAGGGCCACGGAAACGTCCATGCCGAACATCCCTATCTCTGGGTCATATGCTACACCCGGTATGTCGATTTGCTCCTTAACCCCGAATGAGAAGTTGCCACCTTCATCGAATGAATCGGACTTTATTCTACGCTCAACGGCATCGAGGAGCCTCTTCAAAACATTGACAGCTCGATCCCCTCGCAGGGTAACCATGCAACCTATCGGCTCACCACGCTTGACGCCCCACTCCCTGACCGAACTTTTCGCGTACGTTCGGCAGGGCTTTTGTCCGGCTATGCCGCCGAGAACTTTTTCGGCCTTTGCCAGCTTATCCCCGCCTTCTCCGACGCCTATGTTCAAGACTAATTTTTCCACACTGATTTCGCGCATTGGATTCATTGGATCACACGGACAAATTTATAGATGGCTTATCCCTTCCCAAGACAAATACATAGTGCTCGGGCGCCTCAAATGCGTCATCACCCGCTTTAAGCGTAACTATGTTGGGCTGAGTCCCAGAAATCAACCTTATGTCCGATATCGTTCCCACCCTGCTGACATTCCTGCCACCCGTTACCATGGCCACGGCGCCGACTTCCAATGGAAAGCGATCGGCCACATTTTGCTCCGGCAAGGTCAACTTCACGACATCGCCTGGCTTAAAATCCGAAAGGTCCCCGATGAGGTTCCGGGAGTCGTGCAACGTGAGCTGAATCTTTTTGCCCTTGACGAACCGCTTACCGATTACCTTGCAAAGCTTGATTGATGCTTCAGACGAGTCTATGCTAGTTAACACCAAATGCCCCCTATGATCTAACAAAACACGATGGCATCTGTCTATCGATGGAATCGTTAAAACATCCATGAAACCCACCGGGAAATCCGGTGAACGCCGAGCCTTTCCATCGACCAAAATCTCGCCGTTGTATATAACCCCATCGGCCTCCCTTGCGTTGCGAGCTAATGACAGATAATCACGAACTATGAGCCTCAGAGGTATCGCCTTTTCAGACGGATGAGGACCTGGTGCGGGCTTCATCGTCCAAACGAACATTTTCCTGGACAACTTTAGCACCCTTGGGGCAGCATATCGCTTTACGTGCTTGCTCCCTCCCTTCTTAGCCAAGTTTAGACCTCCTTTCAATGGACCGCATGCGCTTCTTATCTTCGACCAGCTTCAAAAGCATGACGCTCGATGGACGAACGGCCCTCACAACTTGCGATCCATCGGCCTTTGTAACCGAAGCGCCTTGGACCCTGATTAATCGATTCTCGACGTCTACTTCTAAGACATCGCCATCGAGCTTTTTAAAGTCCCCCTTTATAATCTTCACACGGTCCCCCTTACGCACGGGCAGCGACCTCGCCTTATATTTCTCCCTTAACTCCTTGCTTAGGCGAGCGGCCATTAGTTTATGTCTTCTGTGAACCGGCATTGAATATAACATCTCCCGCTGTTTCCTAGGCTGTACAGTAGTCATCCTTCACACCAAAATTGACGCTATCCCCGCGACCTTCGGCCACCTTTCGGCGGCCTCCCTGGCCATCGGACCTTTTACCTCCGAACCTCGCGGAGCAGCCTCGGGCGTAATAAGCACGGCGGCATTGTCCTCAAACTTTACCCTCATGCCGTCTGCGCGTCTGTACTCCTTTCTCTGTCTGACTATCACCGCCTGAACCATTTGCTTCCGGAGTTCAGGCGTGCCCTTCTTTACGGACGCTATTATTCGGTCGCCGACGCCGCCTTTTGCCAAGGTGCGGCGGCCGCCATGGTATTTCATGACGTTTATTATTTGCAGCTCCCTTGCACCGGTATTGTCTGCAACTAGTAGTCTTGCCCCAACCGGCAGGGCTCTCACAGGCGTTACCGAGCTTACCCCTATAGAAGAACCTGCACCCTTCTTTCCCATTTTATCTCCCCATCTTCTGAACAACGACGAAGGTCTTCGTCTTGCTCAGCTTCCTACACTCCATGATCTTGACCTTATCCCCCGCCTTTGCGGAAATGCAGGCCGGGTTATGGGCATGATATTTTGAGGTTCTGCGCTCATACCTCTCATACTTGGGGATATAATGCATGCCTTCAAGCTCAACGGTAACCGTGCGGGCCATTTTATCGCCGACCACTTCCCCCTCGAATGCACGCCCCCTCACCGAAAGCCTGCCGTGAAAGGGACAGTTGACGTCATCGCACTTTTCCTTCGGAGGCTCAATTCCCATACCCACCATGGTTTCACCTATTGCGCCTGACCCTTTCCTCGGGCCGACCAACCAGCTTCTTACCATCTAGGACCATCTTTTCACCATTTGGCAGTTTTATCTCAAATGTTGAGCCAGATTTAGGCGTGACCTTTGCCTTGGATGAATGTTCTATCACCAACATGCCGCGCGTTTCATCCAGTATTTTGCCGTGTACGCCCAACAGTGTTGGGTCGGAACTACCTATGATATGAGCCTCAAGCCCGATGAGCTCATGCTGCATAACATTTTTTACAGACAACGACATTCAGCACACCTACCTTATATCTATCATGTCAGGTGAGAATCCCGTCTCAATAAGGACCCCCTTGACGCGTGATCTGTGGTTCCCTTGGAGCTCTATGCGTCCGTCCTTGGATGTTCCGCCGCACGCCAGCTTGGATTTTAGCTTCTTCGTTAAATCCTTGATGCTGAGCTGCTTTTCATCCAAACCATCGATGATAGTTACGAACTTTCCGAACTTCCGCTTTATCACGTATACGCTTATCCTTTGCTGTTCAAGCGATATCTCCTCGCAAACGCAGAGCTCCTTTGGTAGTCCACATACCTTACATATCTCTTGCAGTGATTACGCACCTCCCTTTTTTTCCCTGATTATCGTGAGTATCTTCGCGATAGCTCGCTTAAGTTCACGAATCCTCGCCGGATTTTCTAAAGATCCGCCAGCTGCTGCCGTGGCTCTAGATCTGGCCAACTCGGATCTTAACTCCTTAAGCTTCCCCAACATCTCTTCGGTGCTCATGGCTCTTATCTCTTCAACCCTCAGTATCGGCACTTTTCTCACCTTCTTTCTCTTCTACCTTCCCTCGTTCCTC
>CAYUMT010000066.1:0-9482 GCA_964446015.1 Hadarchaeota archaeon (SeqCode) | reverse complement strand
TGGAAAAATCCACGAGGGGCAAGGTCGTTATCGGCACCGTATTCGGAGATATCCACGACATCGGGAAGAACCTCGTGGGCGTCATGCTCGAGGCTGGCGGATTTGAGGTCTACGACCTGGGATGCGACGTGCCATCGACCAAATTCGTGGACAAGGCCAAGGAGGTAGACGCTGACGTCATAGCCATGTCATCGCTGATGGTGACGAGCATGTATTACCAGAAAGAGATCATGGAGTACCTGAAGGACGTTGGGACGCAGGAGAACTACTGGATCATGGTCGGCGGCGGCCCGGTCACACCGGAGTGGACGAAGGAGATAGGCGCTGACGGGTACGGAAAATTCGCAGACGATGCGGTAGACGTGGCGAAAATCCTTATGGAGAAGGGAGAGGACATCTCCAAGCCCGTCGTCAAGGAGTAGTGTCTACGCATGGTGCCTTTCATAGAGGTTTTGGACAGGGCACATACGGGTCCAATATGCGAGCCCAAGGACTGGGATGTCAAGTTAATACCCAGTAAAGTCGGGGAGAAGTTGAAGGAGCACGGCCTTCAGAACACTTGCGATAAGGAGAATCCAATTAACACCGACGACGGTCTCGCCGACGAGTTCTGGAGGGCCGGGTTTGAGTTCGCCGTCGAACTCGGCATGATTTGTTTGGACACAAAGCGAATCATCAAGTTCACGGAGGCTGAGGTCAAGGAGGCGATAAAAAACGCAACTAGTGAGATAACTCTTGGAAGCGGCGGAGATAAGGTAACGATAAAGTCCAGAAGACCGGAAGACAAACAACTGCCGAGATTCAGATCGGGTGTCGGCCCAACATCGGAAGACTCGATAACGCCGCTCGTTCAAGGCATTGCCCAGTATAAAATCATTGATGTGCTGTCCCCGCCTTCTTTAACGACAGTACAGGGGCGACCTCTCAAATCTGGAACGCCCTACGAGACCTTGGCCGGAGTCCATGAGGCGGCTCTCGTTAGAGAGGGCGTTAGGAGGGCAGGCAGGCCCGGAATGCCTCTTACAGGAGTTGCCTCCAGCCCGACTGAGTACGGGCTGCTTGGAGGATACGGCATACCATATGGATACAACCCATCAACAGACATGGCAATTATTCTCCCACCCAGCGAGCTCAAAACTTCATACGGCTTGCTACATAAGGTCGCCCATGTTTTAAGTCATGGCGGATTGAAATCGACATATGGAAGCCACTGGTCAATGATTGGTGGTTATGTTGGTCCGACCGAAGGTGCTACGGTTACGGCCGTCGCTGCTATTATTCTGCAAGTCCTCGTGCATAGATTGACGATTTCATGCGGTATAATTTTCGATGTCAGGTACGCTGGAAATGTCGGCTGCGAGGCTCTGTGGGCGAACAGCGTGGCGGCGCAGGCGGGAAGCCGAAATACCGATATACTGGTGGGCGGATTTGAGAGCCAAGTCTCGGGCCCCTGTATGTACGAAATTCTTTATGAGATGGCGGCGGGAGCCGTTGAACAAAGTGTATCTGGTTGTTGTGCCGACTGGGGCAATAGATCGGCAGGCGGCAAATACGTCGACCACAAGAGCCCGCTGGAGCAAAAATTCAGTGCAGAGGTAGTAAAGTCCGCTGCAGGACTGAGTCGGGATGACGCGAACGAAATAGTGAAGGTTCTCTTGCCAAAGTACGAAGATAAGCTACCGCGAGCTGACAAGGGCAAAAGCTTTACCGAGTGCTTTGACCTGAAGACGCTGAAACCGACGAAGGAATGGCAGGATATCTATGACAGCGTGTGGAAAGAACTCGAAGATTTGGGACTTCAAAGGCTTTATTAGGTTTTATACATGGTACCATTCATAGAAATTTTAGACCGGGCTCATACGGGGTCAGTCTGCGAGCATAAAGAATGGGACATGATGGTTTCTAGGAAGATCAAGGAGAAGATGAAAGAATACGGTATCGAAAAAATATGCGACCCTCAAAATCCCATCAACAGTGACGATGGGTTAGCCGATAGATTTTGGAAAGCTGGCTTCGACCTCGCCGTTGATACCGGTATGTTATGTTTGGAAACTAAACGAATAATCAAGTTCACGGAGGAGGAACTGAAGGAGGCGCTTGGAGAGGCCCCCAGCGAAATAACGTTGGGGAGGGGAGCGGACGCGTTCACATTAAGGGCTAGGAAACCCGAAGACAAAACACCGCCAAGGTTCAGGTCGGGCTTCGGGGGAGTTTCCGAGCATATCTACGTACAGTTAATGCAAGGCATTGCGCAATATCGGGTTGTTGACATTTTATCGCCTGCTGACTTAGAAACAGTTTATGGCAGAGGACTCAAGACGGCAACGCCATATGAAACTATAGCGGGACATCACGAGGCCGTTATGGTCAAGGAGGCGTTGAAGAGGGCCGGTCGACAAGGCATGCCTATTATAGGTGTCACAAATAGCTCGTCGGAGTATGGACATATGGGAGGATATGGCACTCCCGGTGGGTATGAACCAAAGAAGGATCTTGCTCTTGTACTCGCGATTACAGAGCTTAAGACCACCTATGGATTGTTGCACAAGGTAGCTCAGACAGTTCTAAACTGCGGAGGCATGGTGTTTGGAGGTCACTGGTCCATGATAGGCGGCTATGTTGGGCCGGCGGAGGGCGCTGCGTTGGCGGCCGTTGCGTCCTTCGTGTTGCAATTTTTAGTTCACAGCTGTACGATTTCCGGTGGCTTAGTCTTTGATATTAGATACGTAGGCAATTGTGGTCGAGACGCTGTATGGGCGAGGGGCATTAGTAATCAGGCACAAAGCAGAAGCAAGAATCTGATGGCGTTGGGAGAGTCCAGTCAAGTATGTGGTCCGTGCACTCACGAACTGTTATACGAAACGGCGGTGGGGTCGATCGTTGATGCCGTTTCGGGTTGTGCTGCGCAGTTTGGCAATCGATCCACGGGTGGTAAACCTAACCAACAGTCCCCATTAGAACAGAAGTTTGGGGCCGAAGTGCTCAAGGCCAGTGCCGGAATAAAACGAACTGATGCAAACGAGATAGTCAAGGCGCTTATCCCGAAGTATGAAGAAAAGCTAAGAAATCCGCCTAAATGGAAAAGCTTTACCGAGTGCTTTGACCTGAGGACGCTGAAACCGACGAAGGAGTGGAAGGATACATACGATAGAGTGTGGAAAGAACTCGAAGATTTGGGTCTGCCAAGGTTATACTAGCAACTCCATATCTTCCAGCTGACTTGATTCAGCCATGCTTTAAGACCTTTTATTTCCAATAGACATTGTGTACAAAAACGAAATATTAACCAAGCAGGGGGATATTTGATTGATCCCATTCATAGAAGTTTTAGATCGTGCCCATACAGGACCGGTGTGCGAGCTTAAAGAATGGGACATAAACGTAATTTCTAAAAAGGTCAAGGAAAAGCTGAAGGAATATGGCCTTGAAGGAACATGCGACACACAGAATCCCATCAACAGTGACGATGGGTTAGCCGATAGATTTTGGAAAGCTGGCTTCGACCTCGCCGTTGATACCGGTATGTTATGTTTGGAAACTAAACGAATAATCAAGTTCACGGAGGAGGAACTGAAGGAGGCGCTTGGAGAGGCCCCCAGCGAAATAACGTTGGGGAGGGGAGCGGACGCGTTCACATTAAGGGCTAGGAAACCCGAAGACAAAACACCGCCAAGGTTCAGGTCGGGCTTCGGGGGAGTTTCCGAGCATATCTACGTACAGTTAATGCAAGGCATTGCGCAATATCGGGTTGTTGACATCTTAACACCAGCTGATTTAGAGACAATTTATGACAGGGGACTTAAGACGGCCACGCCTTATGAAACTATAGCGGGACATCATGAAGCAGTCATGATTAGGGAAGCGTTAAAGAGAGCTGGTCGACAAGGCATGCCCATTACTGGTGTTTGTAATAGCCCGTCGGAGTATGGACATATGGGAGGATATGGCACTCCTGGTGGCTACGACCCGCTGAAAGATATGGCTATCGTACTCGCGATTACGGAGTTGAAGACTTCCTATGGTTTGCTGCACAAGGTGGCCCAAACCGCCTTGAACTGTGGAGGCATCGTTTATGGAGCCCATTGGTCTATGATAGGCGGATACGCCGGGCCGCCTGAGGGGGCGGCGGTGGGGGCCGTTGCGTCCTTCGTGTTACAATTTTTAGTTCATAGCTGTACACTTTCAGCTGGCGTAGTCTATGATATCAGATACCAAGGCAACTGTGGTCGAGACGCTGTATGGGCAAGAAGTGTTAGCCATCAGGCACAAAGTATAAACAAGAATCTAATGGCGCTTGGAATGAATAGCCAAGTGTCTGGTCCGTGCACGCACGAACTCCTATACGAAACGACAGTAGGGTGCATTGTTGATGCCGTGTCGGGTTGTGCTGCGCAGTTTGGCAATCGATCCACAGGCAGTAGATATATCGACTATCAGTCCCCATTAGAACAGAAGTTTGGAGCTGAAGTGCTCAAGGCCAGTGCTGGGATGAAACGCAGCGACGCGAACGAGATCGTCAAGGCGCTTATACCGAAGTACGAGGATAAGCTCAGACGCCCGCCCAAGGGCAAAAGCTTTATCGAGTGCTTTGACCTGAGGACGCTGAAACCGACGAAGGAATGGCAGGAGATCTACGATAAGACATGGGAAGAGATAGAAGACCTAGGTCTGCCAAAGCCGTTTTAGTATCGTTTACATCTTTCAGCCGACTTAAACAATGCGTGATAAACCTGAAATCGTTGGCATACAACTTAATTATAAAACCTCTGATCAAAAATGTGAAACTGGTTTAGCAGGTCGACAGGCTCAACCTATGATTCATAACACGTTAGATTTTTGAAAGTCGCTAAATATCGAAAAAAAGCTGGAGCAGGATGTTCATTAATATTGTGGTTTATCCTTTTTCCATTTTTTTATATGGAATAGCCAATGCCGCTGGTCCACGCGCCTTTTTTGATACTAGAACCAAGACGACCAAGGTAAAAAGATAAGGAGTCATTAGAATGACATGTCTTGGAAGTGGGAAATATAAAGCTTGAAGTCTTAGTTGAAGAGATTCCAGAAAACCGAACAACAATCCTCCCCCAAAAACCCACGAAGGTCTCCAGCGACCAAATATCACCATCACGATGGCTATCCATCCACGTCCGGCCGTCATATTACTAATAAACGAATTAAAATTTACTGTGGCTAAACATGCTCCAGCTATGCCAGCCATGATCCCACCAAAAATGGTACAAAGATAACGCGTGCGCTCTACCTTTATGCCTGTGGTATCTGCCGCTAAGGGATTTTCTCCCACCGCCCTAATGGCTAAACCTGATGTAGTGCGGAAGAGAAATATTGTTAAAATAAAAGCGAGGATAATTGCAAAATACGTAAGGATGTTTTGGTTGAACAAAGATGGCCCAATAATTGGGATTTGATTTAAGAGGGGGATAGAGGTTGGTCCCCAAACTTCTACAGTTGTGACTTTTTGTCCTAAGAAACTCAAATACAAAAACCAAGATAAAGCCAATCCAAAAATGGTAATTACCAATCCGCTTATTATTTGGTCTACTTTAAGTGTTATCGACATGTAAGCGAAAAGCAAAGCTAATAACGCACCGATAACTAATCCCGCCAATAATCCCAGCCAATGATTTCCAGTAAGATAAACGGCGAAAAAGGAAATAAAAGCCCCCATTATCATCATTCCTTCTACTCCAAGGTTACGCACGCCGCTACGTTCGGCAAAGGTTTCCCCCAAGGCGGCTAGTATAATTGGAGTGGCGGAACGGAGGCTAGCAGCAATAATACCGATGTAGAAAATTTCCTCTACCATTATTTACCTCCTAATTTGATTTTATAACGGGCTAGAGCCTCAGCAAAAAGCACGGTAAAGTAGATTAAGCCTTGGGTAACCAATGAAAGTGCATAAGGTATTCCCGTGGCAATTTGCATCTCATAACCCCCGACTGATAAAACACCGAACAAAAAAGCAACCAATGTTACCCATCCAGGGTGGTTCCTTCCAAGCAGGGCAACTAGGATAGCAGTATACCCATATCCTGGGGAGATATCATCTCGCAAACGATAATAAACACCTGATACTTCTACCATTCCTGCAAGGCCAGCAAGACCTCCGCTCAAAATCGCGACCAATAGGAAGGTCTTGCCCGGATTCATGCCTCCATATCTAGCTCCTTTTATGCTGCTGCCTATTGTTTTAATTTGATACCCTAAAACGGTCTTGTTTAAAATTAGGTAAACAATGGGGACAAGAAAAATAAAAAAGAAAAAACCGATATGCAATCGAGTTCCCGGCACCAATGTGGGTATTCTAGCAGAGGTGGGGAAGAGCACAGTCTGGGGCATAGCACTCGCAGGATCCATCCAAGGCCCGTATAAAAATATAGCTATAAAATAAATCATGACAAAATTTAACATGAGTGTTGAAATTATTTCATCAATGTTAAATTTGGTTTTAAGGACTGCCGCTATTGTCGACCAAAAAGCGCCGCCTAAGAATCCAACCACCATAAGTAAAATAATGAATAAAACCGAGGGCACTCCAATCCCTTTTAAAGCGAGTACCGTTGCGGTGCACGTCAACGCTCCCGCATAAAACTGCCCATCCCCGCCGATGTTCCAGAACCTAGATTTATAACTTATACTTAAACCCAACGCTATAAATAACAAGGGAGTCATTGTCACAAGAGTTTCTGTAATGGTGTGCACATCTCTAAAAGGTGCAAAAAAGAGTTCTCGATAAGCAATAAAGGGGTTAGCTCCCAATAAAACAATTAAAACCGCAACCATCGGGAACAGGATTATTGACATCAAAATTAGCCAAAATATCCTATTCGCTCGGCTCGGGGTTTTTTCCCTAACCTTTATGGAAAGCATTTTTTGCCCCAAATAATAGTAATATTAAAATATAAAAAGATTAAAGCTGGAGTTCCAAGTTTTCCAGAGTCCTTGCGGACGATTCCTTCCACTTCCCGCGACTCCAAGCAGTAACCTTAATCCGACTATGGAGCTGAAAACAAATATACGCTAGATAATTCTAATATTATTTCAAATTAAAATAAAATTTCTTTCCAAACCTCCTCTGGGTTTGTTATGTTTTGTGTAATTACCAACTCTCCGCTGATTATTCTTCTTTTTAGCTCGTTTACCAAGCTCATAACATCCGAGGGTACTTTATCAGGAAGATGAATTGGAAATTCAACCCCACCTTGAGCCATATCTGCGAAGTACTCCTTAGCCACAAATTTACCTTCCATAACGCTGGAGATTATCTCATCGAAAACTGGGTCAAGAACCCAATTTACCTCTGCTAAGCACTCGTTCGGAGCAAAATCTTGTCCAAATCCGCCAGTCATGCTAATAAAGTACACTCCTTTCCCTACGGCTCCTGATTCGGCTCCTACCTCATCTTCAGTGATAAAGTCACATCCAGTTTCAATGAGAGACATCATCGATTCCTTCGCCTTTACGGGGTCGTACCAAGAGTGAGTCCAAATGATTTTTATTTTCACATTTTCATTGACGTCCTTCGCCCCTTGTATGTAAGCGTTGAAATATCTGTTAGAATTTAATACTACAAACCCTCCTACTATTCCAAGCAAATTATTTTTAGTCATCTTTCCAGCAAGTACACCTGCCAGATATGCGCCCTCGTGCACGTAAGTATCGTAATGCCCAACGTTGGGCGGAACCTTTTCCGGAGGCGGGTAAAGTGTGTGAAGCTCGGTTCCCCCACCAGCACCAGCCACGACGATGTTCGGATAATCTCTAGCGATGTTCCTAATGGCGTCTGGGTACCAGCTGGCATAAAGGATGATGTCAAAACCCCTGGCAGCATAAGCCCGCCCGACACGCTCACCATCCGGAACAGAGACATCTTCTGTATATTCATACACAAGGTTATACTTATCCTTCATTCTCAGCAAAGCCGTGTGTTGAACAAAAGTCCATCGGTCACCATAAGCCGGTCTATTTGCTATCCAAGCTACCTTTAGCTGCTTTACTGGTGTCGTCGTCGGTGTTGTAGTAGTGGGTGTCGTCGTCGGCGTTGTAGTAGGAGTAACAGATGTTGCAGGCTGAGTTCCCAAATAAACTCCTGCTGCCGCAACAATAACTATTATCAAAACCACAGCAGCAATTATGCCAATTTTCACCATTAAACCCAAAAAGTGTTTGTTTGGAGGTATTTAAATATATAGGTAGGTTGAAGGGATGCTGTTCAAATAAGGCTTTAATTTTTATTTTGCAATTCATCGTTGATGAAGAGGCCGACCGGGGGAGAAGGTGAACAACTGCAAGGAGGTTTAAACCATGCAATTGGAACTCAAAGAGTTCCTATCCACCCACCTCCCGTATGCGTTTGGAGGGACTGCAAAAAAAAGTTTTTCTGAGGAACAAGAAGCCACCCGAGGCGAAAGTCTTCGCCTGCTACCTCCGCCTGCATGGGGCGAGCCTCGGGCAGGCTCAACGACTGCTTGAGGATATGGAGATCAATTTGGCGCACTCGGTGATCTGGTACTGGCTCCAGCAAGTTGGAGCCGAAGTTGGGAAAAAATTAGTCAAAAGGAAACGAAGGCGCTGCCTCGTCGTAGACGAGACCAAGGTCCGCACAAAAAGCGGCTGGATCAACGTTTTTCGGCCGTAAACCCCAAAAATCGCGAAGTTGTGGCGGTGTTTGCCACGAGATATCGGGAGAGCATGGACGCGCTCGGGTTCCTCAAGCGCTGCCTTCGCTATTGCAAGGGGAAGCCGGTCATAGCCACTGACGGTAGCCCTTGGTACTACTGGCCAGCGCGGAGGCTTGGGCTGAAGCACATCGTGATGTGCGGAGGGAAGCGCAACTACATCGAGAGATGGTTTGAAACTTTCAAGGATAGGCTGCGCGCGTTCGACAGCACTTGGTTTTTATATAGACTCGCACTTAACAAAATAGACCCCGACGGGCCCGCCATACTTAACTTACAGTAGATGGGGAGCTAAAAATCTAAATGAGTAAAAGCGAATTCCCCGTCATATCGCGGCGATGGCTACGCCCAGGAAAATAACAACCATACCGATCACTGCCTTTATATTAGGTTTCTCTCCGACTATCAAAACGCTGAGCAAAAAGCCAAACGGTATGGTGGCTGATATAAAAGGTGCCAGAGTACTGACCTGTTCCATCTGTAGCGCGGTAAGATAACAAAAGTTCCCTACCAAGTGGCCCGCAATCCCTGAAAACATGCTCAACCCTATGCTCCTCCTGCTGAAATTTAGGCCCTTCCAAGAGGACATCACCCCTGCCGTTAAAATAAGTAGTACTGCCGCAAAGGCAACTGAAATCCAAAGAAATGTTAAAATTTCTATGCCTGCGCCTATGGCGGACTTCCTTATTACCTGATTCAGGCCCCATATGAATGCCACGGCCAGAGTCAGGGGGACTGCAAAGCGAACCATGCCGCGCTCTCTTTTTTGCGGCACAAACAATATGG
>CAYUMT010000065.1:0-9630 GCA_964446015.1 Hadarchaeota archaeon (SeqCode) | reverse complement strand
CCTCTAAATAGTCCTGGCCAAGCTACGAAATGTTCTCCAACAATTGGTAAATGTAATGTGATTCCGCCAGCGCTTATGACAACCAGAGCGATTCCTATGTAAGCATGATGCACGTGGATGTTCTCACCTCGCCACAAAACTTACAAGGTACGCGATATAAAAAAACTTACGATGGCTGGAAACTGTATGATAAACACAGCGCGCAGAGCCGCCGAACTGATAAGGAGATACAGGAGTAGATCAATCGATATAATCTCCCACATGGATGCAGACGGGATCTCCGCCGCCGCTCTTCTTTCCAAGGCCCTTGACCGCCTGGACATCAGGCACGACGTTAAGTTTGTACGCATGCTCTATCGGGAAATCGTTGAGGAACTCGACCCGGCCGATCTCACGATATTCACGGACTTGGGCAGCTCGCAGATGGAAAACGTCCGGGGCAAATTTCTGAACCACAACGTCATAATCGCGGACCACCACGAACCGAACCGGGTGAAGGGATGGCCGGAGCTCGTGCACCTGAACGCCCACAATTACGGGATTGACGGCGTTCAGGAGATAAGCGGCGCGGGAATGGCATACTTGATCGCGCGCGAGCTGGCAAATGACGGGAAGGACCTGTCCGTCCTCGCAGTGATCGGGGCCATCGGAGATGCGCAGAACGCCTGGGGTAAATTCAAGGGTTACAACCGAGAGATAGTCAAGGATGCGACGGCTTCCGGGGTGCTCGACAAAAGGGCCGACCTCATCCTATACGGCCGCTATTCCCGGCCCATCTTCAAGGCCCTAGAGTTTTTCAACGACCCACCCATCCCCGGCGTGAGCAACTCCCCCTCTGGTTGCGTGAGCCTGCTCAAGGACCTCAACATCCCGCTGAAGGGGGATAGGGGCTGGCGCAGGCCTGCAGACCTAACCAAACAGGAGAAGCAGAGATTGGCGTCCGAGCTCATCTCGCGCGCCTACATGTCCGTTCCAAAGGAACTCGTGATTTACGTGCCCGGGCTCGTCATAGGCGAGTCCTACACTATAACCAAGGAGGACCAACCGATGCTGAAAGACGCAGGCGAGTTCGCGACCTGCATAAACGCCACCTCTCGCAATGAACAGCCACTCGTGGGGCTGGAGGTTGCAAAGGGCGACCGGGGGGCATATTTTCGGTCCATGCTGAATCTACTGCGCTATCAAAGGCGCAGCGTTGCAAAGGGCATGGAATTCATCGAGGGGGGCGGACTCCAAAGGGGCCCCAGGGGGTACCTGCAGTACTTCGATGCGACTGGATTTTTAAAGGACACGTTCGTTGGGGCGGTCACCGGCCTGACGCTGGGGCAAAAGGACTGCGACCCTTACAAACCGATTGCCGGCTTGGTGAGGGAAGGCGGGGTCGCTAAGGTCTCGGCGAGGTGCTCCAAATTACTTTACCTGAAGGGGTTGGATATGGCAACGGCGATACGCGAGGCGGCCAAGGTCATGGGTGGCGAAGGTGGCGGACATGCCGTCGCCTGCGGCGCCCAAGTTACGGACGGCAATGTTGATGGATTCTTGATGAAATTCGAGGAACTATTGGTCAAGCAAGTGAGTTAAATCAAGGTTTTAATATTTCCCGTTTCGTACGCATTTGGCTCGGCGATGGGGCCGATCTAATTTGATCTGGGTTGTGCACACGTGTGCAGCGAGGGAAACATCATCGAGAAGAACTAATACGACAACGCCAATCAGCTCTACCAGATAACCCGGTCGGACGACAGCGTCACCACCCTTGCCCACGACAACAACGGGAACATGAAGAGTATGGTGACGCAAATCTCGGGGCAATCACGGAGAACATGGCCTACTTCTACGACTTCGACGACAGTTTGATAAAGGTGGAGAACCGCCTCGAATGGCCCAAGCTGGTCGTGGAGTACGGGTATGACCCTATGGGTCACCGCGTCTGGCGCGGGGAGAAACCACAAAATCTTGAAATTTACCAAAACCAGCCGCGGCATCGCAATTCAAGTCAAACTTTATTTTCTCCGACATCTCCGTTTGATAGGTAATCTAATATGCAGCTTAATTCAAATTATTTTCGGTGGAAAGATGACGTCGATAACCGTAGACAAAGAAATTGTGGATCGGATAACTCAAACCCGTGATTTGCTCGATGAACTCCTAGAGACGATAGATGTGATAACAGATGAAGGGCTGATGCTCGCCATTGAAGAGGCCGATAAGGAAGCTAAGCGGGGAGAAACGAGACCCCTGAGAGAATTCGCTAAAGAACTGGGTTTGGAAGATGAACTACGAACTTAGAACTACGCCGAAATTTGAGACGCTTTTTCGAAAGCTTGATAAGGAAGCCCAAGTGAGGGTTCTAAAACAAATTTCCTCACTGCCTGAAGGTCCTTTTCAGGGAAAGCACCTCCATGGTTCACTCAAGGGAAGGCTCTCACTCAGGGTGGGTGAATATCGAGTGATTTATAGAGTTGAAGGCAATGTCATTCTCTTGCTCACGGTAGCGCACAGAAAGAAGATATATGAAAGATGATGGATCTGCTTATTTTCTATGGACGGATGTATTCAACTCAGCGAAAGACCCGATCGAATTTAATCTGGGTTGTGCACATGTGTGCAGCGACAACACGCGAATCCGCCACAACGACTGCACGCGCTTGCGGACTCCCGAGCGCTATGAACTTTGCCCACACCCTGGTTCAAGAGGAGAGGATTAGCTAAATACATGCCCCATTTCCAGCTATCAAATAGATATGTCAAGTGGAAAGAAGAATGAGATCAACGTTTGTTTTTATTCGCCTCGTAATAGAAGACCATCCTATCAACAAACCATAGTTTCAAGAGAAAGGCACAGCCCGCAAAGAACATCGTTGGCCAAAACATCTTCGCGTATGCCGTGTAAAGCCCGATAATGAAAAACGGGACGCCAATAGGGCTCAACAAGAGATTTATATCCTTATATCTTTTCCGTGAGGTCCAAAGTTTTTCACCAAGAACACCCTTACTCATCCAGTGGTTGAAGTTCTTTGGTTTAGGGAAAATTCTCGGGTTTAACCAAAACCAAAACGCAACGAGGATAATTCCTAATATAGGATACCAGTTATGCACTGGATCTTTGAAAAATTCCTGAAAATACCAGACCGGGATGAAAACCAATGGATAGGTGATCAGTCTCGTCAGTCCGCTCCAGGGATTTGCGTGTCTCTCCCAAGTTTTCTCCGACATTATAGCCATATGCCACACTAATTAAACTCCAGCGGGTTTTCTTCTTAAACTTGAACCTTGCAAAACAAATACAAAATCTAATTACCGCCAATCCACATCCCGCCTTTCCACCCCGCAGAAAATGTGATTTAAAGGAAGATTTGTATGCTCCCAAGCTTTAAAACATCAGCCAAATCGCCATTGATTAAGTTGCATAAGCTTTATCTTGATTAATTCGAAATAGAATACCATAAATCGAGCAACTTGAAGGATATTTTCCTTGTTGGTTTGGATGATTATGTAGGTCGATGAGATTGCACAAATATAAAGTGGCAGTTTTGGGTTGGGAAGTCCCTAGTCGTAGCAAAATCACCACTGGGGCCGGAATGTACCTAAGCTATTTGACAGAATTGAGTAAATTTTCGAGGACGACAAACCCCGGATTGGATCTAACGTTTATCGTTCCCTGGCAGAAGGATGCACTTTTGCGAAGGGACGGATATAGTGTTTTGCTGTTGAAGACTCGCGGATTTAGAAAAGAGCACCCTTATAACGAGGAGGTCCTTTATCCCTCGTGTGATGACTTCGGGAGCAGATTGCTCAAGTACAAAAGTCCAATTGATTTGAGGAGCTTTGATTTAATCCTCGCAAACAGCTTTGCTTTTGGGGAGTTTATTTCTAAAGCCCAACACTTGGAAAACATCGTATATATCTCCCATCGGCCGGAATTTCTGCGGGAAAAATTTGCTGAGCAGTTCAGAGTCGGTCTAGGAAACAAGCGTAGACTTCGCAAAGATGCGAAGCTGGAAGCTAAGGCCCTAGAAAACTCTGAACGAGTATTAACTGTGAGTAAAGCTTGCAAAAAGGAGTTGGCAAAACGCTGCGAGCGTGATAAAATTACCGTGATTTACAACGGAATAGATGAGAACGTATTCAGCCGAGTCCAGACACCATCCAATGGCGGCAAAAAAGTTTTCACATATATTGGCAGAAACCACCCGGAAAAGGGAGTTTCTCTCCTCCTGAAAAGCGTGAAGGATTTGATAGAAAAAGATCACGGGAAGAACTTGGAAATACGATTGATCACAGAGGATGAAGTTCCACTGAGGCGGGCGGTGAAGAAGCTTGGCCTCTCAAATTACGTCAAGTCCATTAATTGGAAAATGCAAAGATGGCTCCCGTATTATTATTCTGGAAGTAATTTTACGATAATGCCCTCTTATTGGGAAAGCTTCTCCTATGTGGTTGCGGAATCTCTTTCCTGTGAGACTCCGGTGATTGTCTCGAAGGCGGGAGCGCTACCTGAGCTCGTCGACAAGGAGGTTGGGTTGCTTTTCCGCGTGGGCGATAGAGATGATCTCACTGGACAACTTTGGGAGGCGTGTGAGCGAAGCCAAGAGAGTATTGTAGAAATGGGAAAGCGAGGGAGGAAGAAAGTCTTAAACTTATTCTCAAAAGAATTGTTCTTGGCGAACTATCTGAAATTCATTGAAGAATTCATGAACGCCAAAAACTCGTGAACTTTGCATTCAATTTTAGCTAAACTATTACTGTCCCGCAATAATCTCATGACCCCAATCTATGCCCATTTTCCATCCCCTAAATTCATATGACCCTTTTTATTTTTTCAATCCCTCCAACGAGCCAACAAAACCATCCAAGACGCACCCCATACCGAAGGGAGTATTTTAGAGCGTTATTCCAGGAACCAAGTTCCTTTGGTAGCTGGATTTTCTCTAAATAATATCAAATCATTCTCGGATGATGTGTTTTTAATGCTAAGTGGGAATTATGTAAAAAAGTTAAATTTTAGGTTTTTTATAATTCTTGCAACTTTGACCTCTAAAATATACCATCTGGACAAGCTGGCTTACTGTTTCAGACAATCGGGGCAATTATTGGGTGGCGAACAACTAAATACGGCTTTTTATGGCTTATTTTTTGCAGGGTGTAGGATCGGGTATTTGAGGGGGTGCATTACCCCGCTTCTTTTAATTGGCGCGATATTGATCGTAGTTGGAAGTGCATTGGTAACAATTGGTTAAGGCTGATTAATAAAAATCCTAGAGCCGGGTGCAAGCCTTGGCACCGTGAGGTCAGTTTTAGCGGCTCACACAGGTTTTTGAGTTAAATTTTCAATCTTTTAAAGATTAACCCACAATTATTATTGATGAATTGAAAGTGCAGACCATAGGACTTGTAGTGGTAGTTATTTTAGTGGTGGCAGGTATTGCGTGGTATTTAGCAATGCAACCAGCAGCGCCAGTCACACCTACTCCAATACGGGCTCAACACAACTCTATTCTAATTACTGGCAATAATAATTTCATTCCTGCTAATGGTGTCAGCGGTGGAGATGGTTCAGCGAGCAATCCACACATCATTGAGAACTGGGCAATCGACGCTTCAGACGGTAATGGTATTAGTATTAGGGATACAACTGCATATTTTGTCATTAGAAATTGTCTAATAGAGAATGGTTATAGTCTGCGCTTTCATTTTAAGGAGGGAATGTATAGTTCTGGAATATATCTAAAAAATGTAGTTAATGGAATACTTAATAATAATATATGTTCTAATAATAACTGGTTTGGAATATATCTTTTTAATTCGTCAAAAATATCTATAAATAATAATAATTGTTCAAACAATTCCTATTCTGGTATATTTATAGCATCCTCATCTAGCAATATAATAACTAATAATATATGTTCGAATAATTATAACGTTTTAGGGTCTACAAATGGTATATATGTAATTCGTGATAGCAAGTTTAATACTATAACTAATAACATTTGTGATAAAAATAGTGATAGTGGAATATGTTTGTATGTATCTTCTAGCCACAATATCATTAGTAATAACACTTGTAGAAGTAATGTGAATTGTGGTATTTATATTCGTGATTCAAACAATAATATCGTCTCACATAACAGAAGCTTTTATAATTTACAACATGGCATCAAGATAATGACTACGTATGGTGTTACGCTGACTTCAAAATATAATATCCTGGCTAATAACAATTTCAGCAACAATTTGTGTGCTGGTATTAAAGTTGAGTTATCTGATTACAATACCATAACTGGTAACATTGTAGAAAATAATTCAAGTTCCCCATATGCCCAGTCAGGTATTACATTATGGAACTCATCTCAAAATGTTATTACGCTTAACTATTTATCAACCAACCGTTTGTTAGATGGAAAAGAAAATAATTCTTATGATGATAATATTAATAGTTGGGATAATAATGGTTTTGGAAATTATTGGAGTGATTGGCAAACTCCTGATATGGGTGGTGATGGGATAGTAGATGATAAAAGACCAATCCCAGGAGGTAATAGTGTGGATAAATATCCTCTTATCATAAAATATGTACCGTCAATAACGTTTGGGTTTGGGGATTAAAATTATACTTCTGGTTCGTGGGTTTGGAGTTGGGGTTAAATTTTAGGGTTAAACCCTCAGGTCCTTTTACCCTTCCTGCGCTCCTGCAGGTCAAACAAATCCTCAATTTCCTGAACTGTCGTGGCCTCCTGGGGGCGCCTGTCCTCCCTCAGCCTCAGGAACCTTGGGAACCTCAGCCCCATCCCGCTCGTGTGCTTCTCCGCCGGGCTGACCTGTATCTCCTCGTAAGCCGTTTCGAAGACGACCTCAGGCTTGAAGTAAGCGTCGCAATCTATCTCCACGTCAACCTCCTCGTCTGCATTCCTGATCTGAATCTTCTTGAACCTCTTGGTCAACTCCTCAAGGTCCTCATCTGTATAACCCGAACCGCACTTGGAAATGGTCTTGAACCTGCCCGTTTCTCCATCCCGCGCCGCAAGCACGTAGCTGCCAAAGGATCCAGCGCGCTTTCCCTTTCCATATAGGCCGCCTACGACGACTAGGTCCAGGGTCTCCGCCACGGGCTTTAACTTAAGCCAAACGAACTCGCGCCTCCCCGCCCGATAAGTCGAATTCAGGTCCTTTGCGAGCAGCCCCTCGTGCCCGATTTTAACCGCTTGGTCGGCAAACTTCTTTATCTCATCCAGGTCCGAGAGAACCCGCTGCTCAACTACCTTCACCCTGCCCTCCACCTCATTCACTATTTTTTCAAGCAGCTGCCTGCGTCTTGTGTAGGGTTCATCGAGCATTGTCTTATCATCCGCCAACAGCACATCGAAAAGGTATACCTCAACCGGTATTTGTTCTGCCGCCTCCGTTATATCGTACTTTCTGCGCCGCTTCAGCACCTCCTGAAACGGCATGGGCTTGCCGGTCTTCTTTTCAAGCGCGACGAGCTCACAATCGACTATCGCGCGCTTCGGCTTCAGGGCCTTTCTCAACGGCCCCACGATGTCCGGGAACATTGAAGTGTAATCCTCCAGCCTCCTTGTGAAGAGCTTTATGTCATCGCCATCCTTGTGGACCTGGATCCTGATGCCGTCGAGCTTTATCTCAAAAGCCGCCTTGCCCTTCATCCGCTCCAGTATCTCGTTGACGTCCTCGGCCCTTTGCGCCAGCATGGGGTTTACCGGGTGACCCACCATTACGCTGAGCTTCTGAAGGCCCCTCTTTCCCCCCTCCGCAGCCGCCTTGGCCACCTCCGAGTAATCGGTCGTCAACATGTAAGCGTGCTCGACCTCATCCGGGCCAAGGTCGAACGCTGAGGCTATCGCGTCCCTCAGCCTTCCCTCGGCCACCCCGATCCTGAGGTCGCCCAAAACCGTCCTCACTATAAATTTCGCCTCGATGGGTTTCGCGTTTGATATCAACTCGGATATGCTGTCTATCTTCCGGTCGACCGATCCCCCGCCCGTGATATCCGGCAGCCTCTTTACACCATCAAAAACCCTCTTGACGGTGAGCTGCTCCCTGAACAGGAAAACCTGCTTCTTCTTCCCCATCAGGCGAAACGTCACCTCACCGAGGTCGCCGATGTCCCTCATGAGTTTTTCCACCTCACTCAGGGAGTAACCGGAAGCGTTTGAGATGGCCTTCTTCAGCTGCTGGAGCCCGACACCAGTCTCCCTCGAAACAAAGGATGGCCAGGGCCTGCCGAGCAAAAGCAGGACCACGCGCTCCATTTCATCCGCGGGGGTCTTTTTAAACAGGTCAACTACGGCGGAGTTTTTCTCCAAGTAAGATGAGGTCCGCTCCAGCCTGTCGAACGCATCCGCAAGTATAGAATACTGCATCCCAACCCTGATTAATTGGGGCCTGAACCTAAAACCCTTTAAGCCGTTTTATAGAAAGACTCGATTATCTTGCTTTTAGGGTCTATCCTCGCCTTTTCCCTACCTTTCTCAAATATCCTCACAATGCCGTGCTCGCCAGAGACCGTTATCCCTATAGCTTTAGTGGCAGCGGTCATGGCAGCCACCGAAAGGTGTCTAGTTCCAAGTCCAGCTGGGATTTCGACTTTTACATTCGCATCCAAGTACCTTTGCGCTGCGATGATGATTCCGTTATTATCAACGACAAAAGATCCATCGAAGAACGCATATTTTCTAATTAGATCCCATTGTCTGCGTTCCTTGATGTTCATATGATAGCCCCTAAAAGGATTTATCGCGAGCTGGCGAGAAAACCTCAGAACCGACTTTGTATCCCCGATCACGAACGATGCTCCAACCGGTTTACCATCCACACCGCTTTTACCTAGGTCAAGCGATAACTCGACGGTCGCCGAGAGCACTGGATTAGATTCGAGAAAATTTGCGATTAAATTTTCATTTGTGACATCCATAACGATGAGAGAATCCGTAAAATCGGCGAAACCATCGCCAGTTAGACACACAACCCTGTCTCCCGGATATATAAACCCATCATGTACCCCACAAGATATAGCATGACAGACCTGACTCGCACGCTCCCGCGGTCTGACCGTCATCTTTACGCATCTGACCGATTCATTCTTGCTAATTTCTCTATATGCACTGGCATCTGGCGTTGCCACTATCAATTTAGGTTCCTTTCCATGTCTATCGGCTAACCTCAGCTTAGAAAATGGCTCGCAATTCTTACCTGTCTCTGTTAAAACTAGTATAGCATTCGCTTTAATTTCTGATGCAATATGCACCGCTGCCTCGGCCAGCGCTTTGGGGACTTCCACCTGCCAACAACTCCTGTCCCCTACCAGCCTCGTCCAGCCTTTAATTTTATGTAGCGAAGGGGTTAAAAAGTTTTCCCCACCGATGGCGTGTTGCACAATTCTAGAATAAACGTTTATTTTCCTTCTTTTTGCGATTACAGGGTTTAAATCGCTTTTCCGTTTTAGGGTTGAGCCGGACTAAAAAGAATCCATTTTAAGCTCTTTTTCGGCCTTTCTGGATGTTAATAGGCTTGTTTCGGCCTTGGCTTATCCGATTAATGCAACAAACCACCCACCGAAAACTTTGCACATTAATTAACTTGAAATTAGCCGTAAGGGGTAATTTGCGATCCTGA
>CAYUMT010000064.1:0-10153 GCA_964446015.1 Hadarchaeota archaeon (SeqCode) | reverse complement strand
CGTGGCAAATAGTCCCGCCTCGACGACCTCGTTGAGAAGCTCATTCAACTTCTCCGTGACGTTCACCCTGATCTCAGACATAATGAACCCCTTGGATTAGCCTTATTTTAAGGATACTAAGAAGTTTATAAAGCACAAACCCATATAATATCCGTAAAAAGTCCATAAAATGTGGATATTATGGGGGATAGAAGGAGGCTGGGCAAATTCTCTCGCGAAAAACAAGCGAGAGTTGACATCTGACCCATGGACTGGAAGCCACGTTAAACAGCCGAAAAAAAGAGGTAACAAATGAGGAAGAAAATACTGGCAGCGGCAATCTCGGGACTCATGCTGGTCCCGCTGATTTCGGCGTTTCAGGTGGGGATGGCGGGTGCGCAAGAGTATCCAGCAACTATTGACGTTAGCCCTGTGAAGAACATTACTAACACCGGTGATGCCAGCGGTAATGGCTACTACGAACGTGACCCTCAGTTACTGATGGTTTCGGATGGGACATGGTATCTCATCTACTCACGCTCGCAGACCCAATTCACGGCTGGTGGCAATCCCGACACTCTCAAATATGATATCTACTATCAAACCTCAACCGATGATGGTGCGAGTTGGTCAGCTGCAACCAAGGTTTTAGATGCGGCAGCCATCGGCACCACTTCCAGTTTCCGCAGTGCTACAATCTGCGAGGCGGATGGGAAGATTTGGGTCATCGGTGCAGACATAAAGGGCCTCGAGGGTGACATTTACGCTAATACATACTCTGGCGGGAGCTGGTCCGGTCAATCGATCATTTTCGATGGAACCTACGACACCGGTGCATTTCATGTAGATGCTATTGCTGAAGGCGATAATATACGCCTGTTCTACGGAATCCAGAAAGAAGACAGTGGCGTAGGGTTCATTAAATACAATGGTGCCACAGGTGCCTGGGATACTACAGTTACCCAGATTGGCGCCACTGTCGGCTATCAAATCCCACGTGTGATTAAAGAAGGCAGTAAATACTATCTAGTTAGCACTAATTGGAGCAACATACTTTTTACTTCTACCACTACCCCAGATATCGTGCCATGGCCAGCTGCCAGTAATATTGTAACTGCCCCTGCCGGTGGTGCCGCGTGCGATCCTACCATACTAAAGTACGGCAACGGCGGCGGTACTGAAGATCTCATAGTATTCCACGCTCCTTCGTACGCAGATGCCAGTCAACCTCTAGAATATGTCTACTCCACCAATGCCGGCTCAACTTGGTCGTCATCAATTCCGTTCACCGACGCAGCTCACGGCCCCCAGATTTCATGGGACATGATGCCCCGAGCCTACTTGAAGGATGCCAGCACCATTATGGTGTTCTTCAGCATGGAGCAACGCGGCGCAAACCGTGGCCAAGGCGACATTGTGGTGTGCGAATGGCATGTCTCGGCGACGATTGGCAACAAACACTACACTACAATCCAGGATGCTATTGGTAATGCCAGCCCGGGCGACACCATCAGCATTGCTGAGGGCACATACACGCTTTCAAGCACTTTAAATCTTACCTTAGCTGGTTTGAAGATTTTAGGTAGTAGTGAAAGCGCAGTGATTATTAATGCAAGTAGTATTAGTGGGTACGGTATTGCGCCAAGTGCTGATAATATACTCCTTGAAAACTTTACTTTAAATGGTCCGGCTGCTGATGCAAATATCAGTTATGGTATTAAGGCCTCTCATATAAACAATTTGACTATTCGGAATGTCACGGTTCAGGGTTCGGGTCGGTCGGAGATCGATTTGAATACAGTTAATGGCGGTTTATTAGAAAATATAACGACTGGTGGTCAAAATACCAAAGGTGTGGGCATTGCGGTTAGTCATTCAAACAACATAACTCTCCGTAATATTACTACTCTTGGTAATGTTTGGGGCGGTGTTGGATTATTTGATACAACCGAGGGTCCGACAACTAATGTAATATTTGAAGGAACAAATAATTTTGGCGAGGCAAATCCAATTTATATTGATGCTGAGTTTGGGCAAGGTGTTTCTAATATTACCTTGCCAGCTGGTTTTGGCTACGCAGTGCGAAATACAGTCTTTCGTGATGCCGAAGGTCCTAACAGAAGCGAGGCATTTACCTTTTTCCAGTCTTCTCAAGAAACTGCTATTAATGCCGCGCTAGCTTTGCAAACAGCTCCATTTCCAGCTAATAGCGCTTCGTATATCCAAACTGTCGGTGTTGGAGGTACGCTTGAAAACAACTTTATTGTCGGAAATGGAATGAGTATCCAATCAGCCATCAACGCGGCCTCTCCCGGCGGCACCGTCAATGTGGCTAACGGCAACTACAACGCCACCACCTCAAACTCTACGGAGGATCCCAGTAATCCAGGTTGGTGGTGGTTCGTTACCGTAGACAAGCCACTCATTCTCATCGGCGAGAGCCGGGACGGCGTTATCCTCGATGGAACAGGGTTGCAAGATGAGAACCGTTCCACTGGCATTTGGGTCTCATCAAGCAATGTAACCGTCAAGAACCTCACCATTCAGAACTTCAAGAGCACTAAAAACCCAACTTGGGCCTGTTATGGGTTGTACGTGATGGAAAAGTTCCGGCACTATGTGTGGGGCGAAGTGGCGACTCTGGAAAACGTGACAGCCGAGAACCTCAGGGCGGTTGGCAATGTGTACCCGTTCTACTTCATGAAAACGGAGCATGCTGTGGTGAAGGATAGCATTAGCGAGAATAACCTCGGCGATGGCATTTGGGTTGCTTGGGGCTCGCACTACGCAACAGTTGAAGGAAATACCGTTACCAACTCGGGTGACCACGGCATTTGGGTAGGAATCAGCTGGACGGGAGAAGGCCCTAGCAACCACGCCACCATCATCAACAACTATGTCAATGGCGCGCGCGAGGGCGGAATCAGCTTTGTCGCAAGCGATGGAGCAACGATTTCAGGGAACACCATCACCAATGTAGCGGCTGAGAACGAGGCGGTTGGCGGTTGGTCAGTTGGTGCCCTGAACCTCAAGGACGGCCCATCCAATGTGGAGGCATACAACAACATCATCTACAACAATGACGGTTCATGGGGCGGGCACAGCGGAACCGGCAACGGTGTTGGGATAGACGGCGCCCCTTCAAACATCAATTTACATCACAACAATATCTATGGCAACGCCGGATATGGAGTTTACAACTATTCGAGCGTTGCTGTAATGGCTGAGAACAACTGGTGGGGAGACCCGACCGGCCCACGCAATCCGACCACCAACCCGAGCGCCACCGGCGATAATGTCAGCGATAACGTCGACTACACGCCATGGCTCGACGCATCCTATCCTGGAGGAAACTCACGAAGCTGGAACGTGCAAAACGTCGATACTGGGGCGACCTTCAACTCCATCCAAGCCGCCATCGCTGCGGCCTCCTCCGGCGACACCGTGCTCGCGGCGGCGGGGGTCTATGACGAGTACGTCGACGTGAACAAATCCCTTTCCCTAACGGGCTTGCCCGGTGCCATCGTTAAGCCGAACACTACATCCGATGAATCCATAATCGAAATATTAAGCGATGATGTGGCCGTTAAAGGCTTCGAGGTAGACGGTTCGAGTTGCAACTATAATTGGGCTGGCATCGGCACTTGGAGTGGAGTCAAAAATGTGACCATCGAGAACAACACTGTCCACGGGATAGGTAACGATTATCCTGGTGGCGGTGATAGTGGGTTGGGTATTGGATTCTGGCGAGGCGATAACACCCCGTTTGATAACATCCTCATTGAGGCCAACACTGTCCACGACACGGACCGCATGGGTATCTACGTAGGCGCTCGTGAAAGATGGGACTTGCCATGGCTCTTGAGTAGTGCAACAATCAGGAATAACATAGCGCATGACGCCATGCTCAAACCCAACGAGAATTACCCTGGTGGATGTGGTGGAATCACAGTGGATGGCGCCAAGGACACAACCATTGCAAACAACACCGTATACGATATCGCCAACACAATGCCGGGAATCTACATAGCCCACGGCTCAGGGCCTGGAAACCTCATTGAGAATAACGAGGTCTATGGTCAAGCCTATGGCATAAGCGTTGAAGTAGACCGTGGGGACGTTATCTTTGGCACTGTTTCGCCGACTGCTCCGCAGGTTCATCTCAATAACATACACAATAACATCCAGTACGGCCTCGATGCGTTTAACCTCTCTGGCAAGACCGTCGACGCGACCCTGAACTGGTGGGGAGACCCGACCGGGCCACGCAATCCAACGACCAATCCGACGGGCTTGGGAGACAACGTGGGTAACAACGTTAATTACGAGCCCTGGTTGGACGCATCGTACGGTACTCCCCTGAAAATAGAGAATATCGCCCCAAGGAACGTGACGGCAACCTCCGTAACCATAACGTGGCAAACTAACCTAAACGCGACCAGCGTGGTTGAATATGGCGCGACAACATCGTATGGTTTCGAGAATAGCGATAACACTCTAGTCAAAACCCACGCGGTAACCCTGACCGGTCTGTCCGGTGACAACGTGTATCACTTCAAGGTAAGATCCACGGACTTGGCGGGTTTGGAAAACGCTTCGGCGGACAACACCTTTGGAACAGCCTCGCCGCCGGTCACGTTGCCGACAGGTGCGTTCGTCGAGAATTCCTCAGCTAGTGTCGAGAACATCACCCCCGGAGCCCCGGCCACGGTAGTGATTGAAAACGTCCCGATTACAGGGCTGGAAATATCGGTGCACAACTCGGTGGAAAATGTAAAGGTGACGGTAACGCAATCGACGTCCAGCCCGTCTGGAATATCCATATCCGCGCCAGGGGTGACCTTCGGCTACTTGAGCATAGAGACAGAAAACATATCGAACGTCGACATCGACAACGTCGTGATCACATTCAGGGTGGAGAAATCCTGGATAAGCGCAAACGGGGTGGACGCCGCAACTATAACCCTTCGTCGCTACAGCTCTGGCGCCTGGACGGACCTGCCGACCACCAAGACGGGTGAGGATGCGACCTATGTTTATTACAGCGCCCTCTCGCCGGGACTGTCCGTCTACCTAGTCTCCGGTTCCAGCGTCCCGTCGGCGCCCGCCGCTGTGGCCCCAGACTTCAGCGTGGGTATCAGCCCAGTGTCTGGATCGGTCACGCAGGGAGGGTCCACCACCGTGACCGTCTCCGTTTCTTCCATTGCCGGATTCACAAGCACAGTGAGCCTGTCTGCCTCTGGCCCACCCTCAGGCGCAACAGCCAGCTTCAGCCTGTCGTCTGGAACGCCGAGCTTTGACTCGACGCTGACGATCTCCACACCATTAACGACCCCGACGGGGACCTACACGATAACGATCACGGGCACCGGGGGAGGGAAGACTCATAGCGCCACCTTCTCCTTGACCGTCACCGCAGCGCCTCCGGCCCAGGACTTCACCATAAGCGTGAGCCCAACCTCCGGCTCGGTCGTGCAGGGAGGATCCGCGGGTGCGACCGTCTCCATAACTTCAATTGGAGGCTTTACCAACGCGGTGGGCCTGTCCGCTTCTGACCTGCCATCTGGCGCAACGGTCAGCTTCAGCCCGTCTTCAGGGACGCCGAGCTTCGGTTCGACGCTCACGATCTCGACCTCCTCCACGACCCCGGCCGGAACCTACACTGTAACCATAACGGGAACGGCAGGGGGATTGGCACACACCGCGACCTACGCCCTGACGTTGACACCACCTGCCGCGCCTCCCGCCACGCCTGTCGTCCCGCTGGCCGTGGGCATTGTGATCATCGTACTGGCGATAGGTATCGTGATGTGGATTTGGAGGGTCAGACGGAGGGCTTGAGATGGTGATTGGATGATCCACCAGCATAGAGAGCGGGTGAAGTGGGCGAGGATACGCGGGGAGCAGGTGAGGAAGTTAAAATTCTTGAAGAAGAAGATCGAGGAAGGAGAACGCAAAGAGCGGGTGAAGTGGGCGAGGATACGCGGGGAGCAGGTGAGGAAGTTAAAATTCTTGAAGAAAATTGAAGGGGGTAAGTAAAGTGATAGTCGAGCTTGGGATCGGCGTGTTCGCGGTCGGCGCCACATGCTACGCGCTTTGGATGGTGCACAGGCGGAAGGAGATGCTCAGGGGGCACGTGCTGCGGCAGCGGAAGGTAAGGAAATACGTGGAAGAGGGGTAGTCTGATTGAACCTGAACACCCCGATCGCCGTGGCGGCGTGCATAGCCTTGGTATGCTCCGCCGTGTTCTACTTGGAGTCCAGTGGATACGTCGGAAAGGAGGAGCTAGGGGTCAAAAGCGGGGTGACGCAGTCCGAGCCCTGGCGGTTCATCACGTTCATGTTCACCCACGACGGGATCGGGCACCTGCTGACGAACCTGATAAGCCTGATCTTGGTGGGCTTCCTCGCTTGGGAGCTCGGGATCCGCAGCTCGGCTTTCCTCGCGGTTTTCGTGGGGGTCGGGATCATCACCGTTGCCCCAGCCGTCCTTCTCTCGAGCCCGTACACGTTCGTCGGGGCGTCGGCGGGAGTAGCCGGACTTTTTGGAGCTGTCTCGGTGGAGTTCAGGCGGTACGGGTTCCCCGTCCTGCCGATATTCGTGATATTCGCCCTTGCACTCGTAGCGCCATCGATAGCAGAAGCAGAGTCTGCCATTGTCACAATGAAGGTATTCATGCACCTGTTCGCGCTAACGATCGGCGCCGGCTTGGCGTTCGGATACAGGGCTAGGAGGATGTTGATAGGATGAGGGTCCAGACTGGAATCCCGGGGTTGGATGCGCTCATAGGAGGAGGATTGCCGAGGGGGAGTTGCACCCTGCTCTCGGGAAAGTGCGGAACTGGAAAGACGATCCTCTCGATGCAGTACATAGCCAAGGGGATCACGGACTACGGCGAGCCCGGGGTTTTCGTTTCGTTCGAGCGTGAGCCCGATGTATTGTGCGAGGATATGAGGGGCTTCGGCTGGCACCTCAAGGTTCTGGAGAATCAGGGGAACCTGGAGCTCATGGGCGGCCCGCTGGACAGGATAACCAAGTTCGGAAAGAAGGTCGGGGCGAGGGGGGAGGACATGATCGCAGAGATAATTGAGGTGGTGCGGGAGAGAAGGGCCGAGAGGCTGGCCTTAGACGGCCTCGCGCAGTTCTCGATGCTCTTCCCGGATGCATCGGCGTTCAGGTCGGGCTTGGCGAGGCTACAGCGGGAGCTCAACGAACTCGGATGTACTTCGATCCTGACTTCAGAGATAGAGGAGGGAAAAGAGGGGCTCAGCAAGCCCGGTATGGAGGAGCACGTTGCGGACGGGGTGGTCGTCCTGTACCATGAGAGGGACGGGCTAACTCGCGCCAGAGCTTTGGAGGTGAGGAAAATGCGCCAGACCAAGCACAGCGATCACTTGAGCTTTTTCGAGATCACGGACAATGGAATAAGGATAACGAAAATCGAGGAGATCGGCCCGCAGAAGAGACTAGGAAGAAGGGTAAAGCCGCCGGGTAGATAAATTGGGCATATTCTTTAACCCCGAGGATTTGCTCGAAGGACGGAAGCACATGCTCAAAAGGGCAGTCGGAGATTCGGCCCCAAAGTCAGTGGGACAGGTAAAGAAAAAGTTAAACGGGTTACCTGGACGATCAGGGCATTATCCCCCAGAGTATTCCGGATACGAAAAGGAGGCGAGTCAATCTATTTTGGATACTTTCAGAGGAAAAGAAATCCGGCTATGGATGAAAGGTTGTCAATGCGGTGAGATCTCAACCCTCGTAAAATTTGATACGCTTGGAATACTCGTTAGACGATACAAAACTGCCCCGCTTGAGTTCTATCCGTGGCACAATATTCACAGCATAAGCTTGGAGGAGAGATGATGCCCGACTGCCCGAACTGCGGCAAGGAGATAGGCTACCTTATCTATTCTGCTAACGAGATAATAGTCGCAAAGTTCACCAAAGGCGGCAAATATATAGATGAAACCCACGCCGACGTTGGCGTGGAAAGCATAGAATACAATTGCCCAGAGTGTTCAGAGCCATTATTTAGAATCGAGCTTGATGCCAAAAACTTCTTGGCTGGAAAACAGCAAAAGGCGAAAACTTATGGTTCTTGATCTCGACGATTTGGACGGGTTGAAAGAACCCAAGGAATACACGCACGGCATATTGGCCGAGATGATATCCGCGTTTCATGAGGGGCCGTTCGGCGGAAAGGCGCCTGATGGCAGCAATTTTGTGGCTATCCAATTTACGAAGGACTTGAACAAGGTGTGTGAATATTCTCCGAAGATTGGATGAGAAATCCCAGCAGGGGCTCGTGAAGCTCGGCGGGGAGCGGCGTAGCGCTTGGCCCACTTGGGTATCGGCTGAGGGGTTTTAGGATGCGTTGTCCTCGGTGCGGTTACAAGTGGGAATCGAAAGTCCCAAAACCAAAGGAGTGCCCACGTTGTAAAAGCAGGCTAGATTTCAGACGAAAAAAGAAACGGAAGTTCTTAGGCCTATAGCCCCTTAGTTGTAAAAGTTATCCTGAGGAAGGCGCAGATGCTCAGGGCAACGTCGAGCGGTGAAAGTGTTTACAACTGACCATTGAAATGAAAATATTATAGCCTATCAATCGAGCGGCTCAAAATAGACTAGCAAGAAGTGAAAAAAGATTCAAATCTCTTCCCCACCAGCATTGAATTTTATCCACTAAATCAAGGCAAAAAATGTGGGAAAATAAAAGAAACCCTAAATTTTCTTCCATAACAAAAATTTCTCAAACTCTCTATATTCCGGCGGCACGACTTGAGCGACTCCTCGGGGGTGAAATAGTTGCCGTGTTGCCCCCTCTGCGGCGGCCCCCTCATGACGAGCCAAGCGCGGGGTGAGATAATCTGCAGGCGGTGCGACCTCGTGGTCCAGGACCGAATGATCGACCCTAAGTGGAAATCCTAAAACGGAGAGGACCAGAATCTTACAGACTTTTTTTGCACGTTTAATAAGTCGTTGTAAATCCTTCTCAGAGATACCAAGAATTTTCATCTTTTCTTGAGAAGATTCAGCTCGGAGTAGCTTTCTTAAACTGAACCCAAATACTTCTTCATATTTCTTGTCTAAAATAGGATCGCATTCTGTCGCTATCGTGTGTAAGGAAAGGGGGCGTAAATTTCGATTGCTTTTATACCATTTATTAGTAAACTGATCGTAAACCACTATGTAAAAATTCCCCATTATATTTTTGCTACGTTGATGTTGTAAACACGCTTGTGCAGCTTTAAATGCTTCTATCCAAGGCACGATGATTGTGGCACTCTGATTTATTGTAACAAACTCTGGTAAAGAGTAGGTGTACAAAACATTAGCTTCAGATTTCTTCTCCATGGCGACAAAGAGCACGTTGGAAACTCGTACAGGAAAGGTGGTGTCAATGACAATCGGTAAACCTTTATCCAAGCTTTCTGGAGAAAAATAATGTATTTCAGGTTTACCAAATTTGTGTTGGGCCAACACATTTGGGAAATTGATTTCAATCCTATTTTTTCCTATTCTAGAAAATGAAATTTGAATTTTAATTAGGTTTAAATCTACCATGTAACAACTTCCTTCATAAATTAGGGTAGAAGACTTTTTAAGACTTTTAGCTAAGCCCAAAAGAGAAACAAAATTCAAAAAGTTTGTACAGTATGTCCCGCAGGTATGGCTAAATAAACTCTACACCCAAAGATACCTTAGATGTCATTAGAATATGCCCTTTTGAAAACTGCGGAAGGAGATCTTCAAGCCGCAAATCACCTATTTGAGAAAAAATTATATCCTCAGGCGGTTTTTTTCTTACAGCAAGCCGTTGAAAAGGCTTTCAAATCCCTCGGAATTCACGATAGGGCCGTGACTGAAGAGGATCTTAAGAAGTTTAAGCACGACCCTACAAAAATTTTTATAAAATTTTTGGAATTTTGGAAGCGATTAGGTCTAGCAATCAAGGAAAGTAGAATAGTCGAATTTCTTCCAGAATTGGGTGTTTTTTATATTGTAAGTGATTTACCAAATCGAATCAACGATTTAGAAAACCTTTCCAAATTTTTTGAACAAATTACTATCGATTACAAATCAGCTTTCATTTCAGAAAAGAAAATAGAGGAATTTTTATCTTCAATTATGGATTTTCGAGAGGAAATTGAAAATAAGAAAAGGAGTATTAATCCAG
>CAYUMT010000063.1:0-10238 GCA_964446015.1 Hadarchaeota archaeon (SeqCode) | reverse complement strand
ACCCATACTCAGTCACCTTATCAACTTTTTATCGTGGTGTTTTAACTTTTACCAATATAAAATTTATGTATGGGGAGCTAAAATAATGCGCGATGTCGTTTATTTGAACAACGGCGACATGAGATATGGAAACGCCAGCTTCTTTTCGTTAGCATCGTTGCCTCTGAACAATTGATTTGGGGCCTCCCTTCCCTTACCCTATATGTATTTTGGTATAATAGCCATCAAACCTGTGCCATTTATTTTGATATAAACTAACGACGCCAACAGCATAAGATGGGAGACGATAGATTGAGCCAAAAAAAACCGAAATGTGTTTATATCTTTCAATTCGATGAGGTGAGGCCAGATCACCTATCCGTGTATGGATATAAACGGAAACAGGGAAACATAGAAAAAATCGCTAAGGATGGCGTTGTATTTAAAACTACTATATCGGGCAGTTCCTACACGGGGGCTGCAACACCAGTCCTGTGGACGGGAATGATGGGCCCCCACACTGGAGTAAGGGACCCATATCATATGGTCACAGCGCCTCTACTCCAAGAATACCTCCGTGATGCTGGGTTCAAGACCCAAGGCTGTATGAGTCAAAGTGTCGCTGGGTCTGGCATTGGGATGAATAACGGGTTCGATACATTTATAGAGCCCACCGATCCCAAAGCCCCGGACACTTGGGGGGATGGCGTTGAGCATTGGCGGCACCTCGGCGTGGAGGTGGATGAAAGGTTCCATGCAAAACCGGTTGGAAAGAGGTACGTTGATGAGAACGTTGATTTTCTGAGAAAAAACAAAGAGGGCAATTTTTACCTCTACAATCAGTTCTATGAGACTCATACTGGTTCAGAGGAATACCTTGTGAGGTCTGGTCGAATTAAAAAGGATGAGTACCCCGAGAACGCATATTATGACGCGAAAATAAAGTTGGCCGACGGGGAAGTTATTGGCAACGTGATTGATAATCTGAAGGACATGAAACTCTATGACGATGCCCTCATCATTGTCACGGGTGATCATGGGACTAGCCTTAGGGAGGAATGCTGGCCTCTTGGCGATTATGTATACGAGCCTATAGACGTAGGGGACCTGAGTAATACTCATTCCAGTCTTTATGATGTCGACCTCAAGGTCCCATTAATAATCAAGGGACCAAATTTGCCGGAAAATGCTCGTGGAAAGATAATAGAGGGGCAGGTGAGATCGATTGACATCACCCCAACCGTTCTCGACTTAGTTGGATTTCCAATGGATAAGATCAATCCACCCATAGACGGGGTGAGTCTGGTCCCAAGCACGAATAATCTAATGGGCCATGGAGAGAGGGCCTATGCCGAAACGGTGTGGTCCGTGTATGGGATGGGTGCAAGACAAGCCCTCCGCGAGGACAACTGGAAGTACATAAGGTACGCCAGCTCGATGTATGAAGAATTCTTTGACCTGCAGAAGGATCCCAAGGAGCAGGTGAACCTTATTGACAGGTTAAAGTTCCACGCGCCCAAATGGCTCAAGACTTTGCGCGAACAATGCAACGATCTCTACCGGGCAGAGCCTAAAGGGATTCAGCGAAGGGAAATGCCGGTGGAAGAGAAGAAGGCTATTGAAGAACGTTTAAAACGATTGGGTTATGTAACGGATAAGTGATGTTTAAAAAAGGTGATTGGTTGAGCGAACAAAAGCCTAAAGGTGATATTATGGAAAAAAGACCCGCCGTTGCGGAAAGGGATCCCTTGACAATCAAGGCTTTCCTAGAGGTAATTCAAAGGAACTTGAAAGAGTCGTTGTGGAAGTACGGAGACTTCCCGAAGAAGGAGGAGATAAAAGATTATGCGAAGTTCGACCCTGCCAAGCACATAGAGTATCTTCACGATGTGGCCCACATCTGGTCAGGGGGCAAGGATTCCACCCTGACATTGTGGTGCTTAAGGGAGGTATGCGGCGGTAGAGTACCGATGGACGTTTTCTACGTGGATACCAGCTACGAGCCTTTCCCGGAAGTTTTAGATTGGATGAAGCAGTTGGCGAAAGAATGGGACCTCAATCTCAAGAGGGCAGCGAGCGACGAGGTCATAGGGTGCATAAAGAATAAGGATAAGGATTATAGCCAGCACAGGGTTGATGTAGCTGACCTTCCCGAACGTTACAAGAGGGAGTTATTGAGGCTGGGAATGACGAAGGACCACTTCATGATCGCAGAGAACCCAGCTTGCTGTCACCTGTTGAAGACCTGCGCATTTCAGGACTTCATCGAACAAAACCACTACAAGGTCATCATAGAGTCCGTTAGATGGGATGAACAAAGGGAGCGCAGTCTATCCTCATATGATGCAGAGGGCGCTGGATGGGCTTGCCACCGCCGCGTTAAACCATCTTTATTCCTTACCTATCCGGAAGCCCGGCAGATTCAATTTGGTGACTTCGGAGTTCCATTGTGTCCCCTGTACGCAAAAGGCTACACGAGCTTGGGCTGCACCCCATGCACCGCCATCACGGATACCCCCGAAATAGAGAGGTCTGGCAGGGTAGCCCAAAAGGAGAAGATGCTGGCTAGACTACAGGCGCTCGGCTATCACGGGGGCGAAAGCGGTTGATAATCGTCGGCGTTGATGGGGCAGACTACTCCATCACGAAGGACTATTTTGATGTTAAACACCTTGAGGTCGACATTGAGCCTAAGCACACGGCCACGATATGGACGAGTTATTTTACTGGATTGACGCCAAAGGAACATGGGATACTCAGTTGGAAGCCCGTGGTATACAAGTTGCCAGATCTCGATTATATCTGGAATCACGGTGATTGGACAGTATTCGCCGCTCCCGTCACCATGCCTCCTTTCTCTCGTAAATACACGACCAGCGATTACCATATGAAGGACGAGGAAAGCGCTTGGGAGACTGAGTTGAACGAATTCATCGACTGCTATGACAAGCGCGAAAGCGATCACTTTTTGGGCGTCATTAGATGTATAGATACTGCCAGCCACGTGAGACAGAAGGAAGTTGTCCTGAAGTGGTACGAAAGGGTTTTTGAGTTGATGAAAAGGACAAAGTTCGATTTGATGATGTCCGACCACGGGTTTTGGGGATTCGGCAGGAGAAAGGGCGACGACGATCACTCACCTGACGCCATCGTGAAGGGCGCTGATGTCAAGAAAGCAACCGAATTACTACTCTATATGAAAAACCTCAAATCGAGTATTGAGTAGTTTTCGTCGAGTTTATTCAGTCTTCAAAATCCGGCAGCCCCCTTAGTTGAAATAAGAACAAAATAGCTAAATAATTCAAGCCTGCTCAGCAACGCCAGCAAAACCTCACCGATGCAGAGTTTTCGACATTGCATCTGGGGCAAACTGAGCGAGTGTTCAGGGACGGAAAACTGTGGCGAGTCATACAAAAGAACCAGTAAATACAATTATTAGTGATCTATCGTGAGGAAATACGATGCTAATCAAAACGAGATATGGGCACCGATATTAGGGCAAAAACTCATTTGTAAATATGTCATTAAGGTCAGGCACCGGGACACTTATACCTTTGCCTTCAAGAAGGGCATCATAGACTTGTGTCCACGTTTCTAAATCAGTGGGGCCAATCGGGTCCAACAGACTATTTTTAATGACGTCCATTCTTGCCCTTTCGATGTCCCGGTTCATGTCTGGATTGTATTTCACTACTATATCCGCAGCCTCGTCCATGTGACCAGGTGTATCATATGTATATTTATACGCTCTGATAAGTACATCCAAAACCTTTCTTATCACATCTGGGTTATTTTTCGCGAAAGAATCAGTAGTAAGTGTACCCATACCATACCCGCCAACACCGTACTCACTCGTAAATATAGATCTAGCATCGGGATATCCACTCCTCTGTAGTGTAATAAAACCATCGCCCCATGCTGCGACAGCATCCACCTCATCAGATGCTATAGGGGATACAATATCATACCCAATCGGAACCTCTTCAATTTTCGTCATGTCTATCCCCAGTTTTTCCATTAGTACATGATAAAATATGGTGGCCACACTGGCAACTTGAAGGCCAATCCTTTTACCTACAAGATCATAGGGGGTGGTAATCTCTGGGTCCGCTGTAACAATAGCAAATGGAGGCTTTTCATATGCTGCAACACACTTCACCGGTATTCCCTGACTTCTACCAATTACACATGCACTTACGGCTACGAATGTCATGTCCACTTTTCCCAGGCCTAAAGTTTGAATAGCAAGTGTGGCACCCTTACCTGTGGAGAACTCAATGTCGAGCCCTGCTTCTTCGAACCATCCCTTTTCCAATGCGAGAAGGTGTGCTGCAAAAGATGCATCATAAATCCAACCATAACCATATCTGACTTTCTTCAGCTCCCCACCTGGTGAAACCATGTATACCGCAATTGCGCCCACTAACACTATAATTACTACAACCAAGATCGATATTTTTATATTTGTTTTCATCAACTTTTTGTTGGCGCTAAGGCATAAAAGCTACTCAGGTTTATTAGCTATAATACTAAAATGCATATAGATTTTAAATTCATGTCAAAATGCCAACTTTCCATTTTCTACGACTATTTTTCCGTTTTTAATAACATATGATCTCTTAGCTTGTTCGATTATTGCCTCTCCAAGGCTTTCGGCATCAAGTATCATCAAATCTGCCTTCCCGTCCACCTCGATTCCATAATTTTGAATGATCCTAGTGGCTTTAGCGGCACGAGAAGTTCCCATCTTGAAAATGTTTGTTAATGCATCTTTCCCGTCCAGTTGCGTGAGATAAGCCAAAAAGAAACCCGCCAACAACATGTCCGCATTGGCCAGATGATCAAATATATCCCTAGTGCTGTCAGTCGCATATATCACGTTTACACCAGCATCCAACAGTTCTCCCACACGAGTTACTCCCAAGGGTCTCCCATCCTCCCCCCAGATGTAAAGGTTATCGAATGGATTCGCAACGATGTTCATTTTAGCGTCCCTTACCTTTCCTATAACACCTTCAGCTACTTCGTCGCCGACGGCCGAAAGCGAGCAACAGTGGCCCGCCGTTACCCTCCCCTGATATCCTTCCTTCAAGGCCTTCTCCGCGTAAATCCCTAATGTTAGGTTCTGGGGGTTGTTGGATTCATCGACGTGTAAATCGATGTCGGATTCAAAATCTTTAGCTACATTAAAAATAATATCAAGATATTTTTCAGGATTCGGATCGAGCCAAGATAGGCCACCCACAACATCGGCACCTAAGCTCATCGCTTGTCTCAGAAGCGACTCACCAGCTTCGGAGGTGGTGAAGGGAAACTCGTTCACAAGTGCAACTATCTGTATGTCCATCCAAGTTGAACACTCTTCTCTAAGTTCGAGTAGGGCTTTCAGTGGCATTATACCGGTAACTTGATTCAAGGAGACGTTGGTTCTTAAAGCCGTGGTTCCCTTCCTCAAAGCCATTTTTAAGGCCTTTTTAGCGTTTCTCTTAAAATCCTCTAATGTGAGCACCCTACTTTTCGCAACAGTGATTTCAGCAGCCTCGGCGAGTGTTCTATGAACATGCATTTCATCCTCGCCCATGAAGGCATGGTCTAGGTGCATGTGAGCGTCGACAAAGCCTGGTGAGGTTAATCTCCTCTCCGCATCCAACTCCTGTATAGAAACAGACTTGATTCCTTTTTCCAATAAAACAATTTTATCATCCTTGATCGCAATGTCCATTATCTTATCCCTATCAAGAATCCTTGCATTTCTAATAATTAGGTCGAACGGCTCACTCAATTTCCTCACCTACTCGACTCTTGATTTCGTCAATATAAGATTTTCCTCGTAAATGTTAGGTTTTTAAGTTATCCGCCGAAATTTTGTAGGGCTAGTGTTCCCGAGCGTACTTAATGGAGATAGCAAAAAGGAAAATTCACGCAAAGTCTTTGAGCGGTAAAAATCAGCCGAAAACATGTTTGTGAAGTTTTTCACACCAATGATTCCGAGGAAACCTTGTTAGCGCTAAGGCATAAAAGCCCCTTAGGTTTATGAGCTATAGTACCAAAATATATATAGATTTTAAATTCAGATACAATTATTAAAGCAAGAGGGACGAATAACTTGAAGATTAAAAAAACTGTAAAAACTTTGAGCCTGCCGGCACTTTTTTTCTTTGCCCTAATCGTTGTATGGGAACTTGGTATTAAATTTTTTGGCGTACCTATTTATTTCATTCCGGCTCCAAGTGATATCTACTTTTCGTTCGTCCAGAACGCCCCCGAATTCGTTCCACATCTCATCGTCACTCTCGAAGAAATTGTACTTGGATTTCTTATTGCAGTTGTTATAGGAACTCTCGCAGGAATTTTGGTTTCTTATGTCCCTCCACTAAAAGAGTTTATCTATTCATTAGCAATCTTCACAAAAACTGTTCCGATAATAGCCTTATCACCGATCATATTCATCTGGTTTGGATACGGTCTTGGCGCAAAAGCCGTAGTCGCCTTTATAATATCATTTTTTCCGATTTTTATTGCCACAGCTACTGGGCTACTCACAGCAGAACCAGATTCAATAAATTTAATGAAATCGTTGAACGCAACAAAAATACAGTTTTTCTTGAAATTGCAATTTCCCAATTCTTTGCCATATTATTTCTCAGGATTGAAGATAGGAGTGGCTGCTGCTAACATCGGTGCAATTGTTGGAGAATTTGTGGCCCCCACGAAGGGGCTCGGGTACATGGCTTTGATATCTTTGCAATACATTAAAATACCCTTGGTTTTTTTGAGCGTATTCTTAATGGCTATATTTGCGTTTGGGTTTTTTGGGCTAATTTCTCTAATCGAGAAATTTCTCGTTCCTTGGAAAGAAGAGGAAACAAAATGAACGGAAGCACTACAACATGGTTCAAAAAAGATTGATAAACAAAAGCTAAAAACCAAGAGGGATTAGTTTGAAGTTTAAAAAGATTAAAAAAACTATAAAAATTCTCTTACTGATTTTAATTTTACTTACAGTTTGGCAATTTGCTTTTAAGTTCTTTAATGTACCTACTGTTCTAATTCCGACTCCAACCGATGTCTACGCTTCATTCCAGGAGAAAGGCCTGAGATTAATCCCTCAGATCTTTACCACTATGAAAGAAATTACAATTGGTTTTATAATTGCAGTTGTTATAGGAACTCTCGCAGGAATTGGTGTGGTTGCTTCAATTCGTCTAAAGGGGGTTATTTACCCATCCGCAATATTGATGAGAGCAATGCCAATGATTGCCATAGCTCCAATTATAATTCTGTGGTTTGGATGGGGCCTTGTCTCAAAAGTCATGATCGTCACGTTAATTTCCTTTTTCCCTATTTTTGTTAATACATCAACAGGTCTGAGTCAAGTAGATGAGGATTCAATAAAATTAATGAGATCGATGAATGCAACAAAAATGCAGGTATTTTTAAAATTACGTTTTCCTAATTCCATGCGTTACTATTTTACAGGTCTAAAAAGCGGAATTGGTAACGCAGTCATAGGTGCAATAATGGCAGAATTTGTTGCCCCAGGAGAAGGGCTTGGGTCCGTGTTACTCATCGCCATGTCTTATTTTGATATGCCATACATTTTCGCCATAGTTTTAATAACCTTCGGGATTGGGCTGGCGCTTTTCGAGTTTTTTTCTCTCGCGGAAAGACTTCTCCTTCCTTGGGAGGAGGAAGCGGTAATATGAGCAGAAGCGATAACAGGTTTTGGTGGCACATTGTAAATTTGACTCAAACCGTTGATGCATTAAGATTTCCAGGAAGAATTACCATAATGGGTATAAATCCCATCAAGTATAATTGAACTGGTGAAAAAAATGCAAAAAATTAATCAAAACCCACTTATAGAAGTTAAGGATGTCTCAAAAACCTATGTAAGCAAGAAGGGTGAATTAGTAAATGCAATCGGTGAAGTTTCATTCGACATCCACGAAGGCGAATTCGTTTCGGTTGTCGGACCGAGCGGGTGCGGTAAAACCACCCTTTTGATGCTGGTTTCAGGTTTATTGCCACCAACTAAAGGAAAAATCATTTTAAAAGGTAAGACCTTAATAAAACCACAGCCTGACATCGGGATCGTTTTCCAGGCTCCTGTCCTGTTTCGTTGGAGAACGGTGATAAAGAACGTAATGCTACCGGTAGAGGTACGTAAGCTTGACGAAAAGGAATATTACAAGACTGCGGAGGATTTGATACGACTAGTCGGTTTGAAAGGATTCGAAGAGTGTTACCCTAGGGAGTTGTCTGGTGGGATGCAACAAAGAATATCCATTTGTAGGGCGCTAATCCAAAATCCATCTTTGCTACTCATGGATGAACCTTTTGGCGCATTAGACGCCCTAACTCGCGATGAGATGAACTTGGAGCTGCAACGAATTTGGATGAAAACGAGAAAAACGGTTATGTTTGTGACTCACTATATCCCAGAAGCCGTTTTTTTGTCCGATCGGGTAATTGTAATGAGTAGACGACCTAGCAAAATAACCAAGATTGCCAAAATTAATCTCCCTCGACCTAGAACATGGGGCGTGAAAACTTCACTTAGATACAGACGCTATGTAGAAAGTATTCTTAAATCGATAAGGAAAACTACAACTGAAAAATCTCAAGGGGAAAAAACCAAGGGAAATAAGGTTTAATTTGGCTGGAACGCTTCAGAGGATTCACCTCCCGGCGATGATCTCGTTCAAAACCTCGAACCTCGTGATTTCATTCTGGATGATCCTTGTAATGTATATTATATAAGCAAAAACTTATCGTTCTTCAGCCACGTATCCCAAAGCGCGGAGTCGCTCGACAATCGATTTGTCTTTCATCAAAACTTGGTATGAACCCACGGTGAGCCAAAGTTTCATGTTCATCTCCTTCCGCCACCTTTCTAGCAGATTTCTCTCCCACTTTGTAAATTTTCCAGTCTCAAATATGTTGCACTTTTCCTCGGGGTCCAGCTCCAGTCTGTAGAACTCCTCCTCCATCTCCCTCAAGTCCCGCATGTACTTGTACTCGTCTGTCCGCATGGCCTGCTGAAGCCCGTAAACGCGGTGTTCGCTCACGTCTTCGATGTAGGCTTCCAGGCCTTCGGCCTTACCTCTTTCTATTACCGGCAGCAGACTGATGCCGTCTAGTGTATGGTCAAAGTGGTCTTCGGGTTTGATTTTGAGCAGGTCCAAGATGGTGGGGACTATGTCGACTGTTCGGACTTGGCCTTGGATTCTTTTTCCGGTGGGAAGGCCCGGGCCTTTCATTATCAGGGGCACCTTGACATCAGTGTCGTGCGGTACGGTGTGAGCCGGATATTTGTGATATGCTAATTTTCCTCCTTCTTTTAAGCTAATTTCTGGCTCTCTGACGTGCTCGCCGAGACACTCGCCGTGATCGCCCATGACGATAAGCAAAGTGTTGTCCTCTATGTCCAACTTCCTCAAATTCTCATGAAGCCTACCTAACAATTTCCTATCGGCCATCTCGATCTTAGCATCGTAATAATCAAAATCTGGAAGTCTCCCCTCCTTGATGAGGCCCTTTTCAATGAGAAAATCTACGCTACCCTCGTGGGTCTCGAATAGATGGCCCCATATAAAGAAGGGCTTATTTTTGTAGTTATCTTCGAGCCACTTGAAGAAATCATCTACCCAGTAATAGCCTGTAAACGCTTTTTGATCTTTAAGGTGTGCAAAACTTGACCATGCAGTTTCTTCAGTAGCTTCATGAAAGGAATCAAATCCGTTGTCAAACCCATTCCTTGCGGAGAGGAGAAAAAGTCCAGTAAATGCCGTCGTTTTGTACCCGTTTTCCTTCAAAACAGGGGGGAGCAGCTTCGTACGGATGGTGGTGTAATCGTCGCGGAGGCCGATTTTGTTAGGATAGGCGCCGCCGAGGGTGGTGCTCATGGCCACCGGCGTCAAAATGGAGGCAGTGCAACAGGTCTCGAAAAGGACGCCGTCACTGGCGATCTTGTCGAAATTCGGGGTCTCGATTTTTTTGTACCCATAACAACTGAGATGATCAGGACGTAGGGCATCAAAAGAAAATAAAATTATATTGGGTTTTTCTGGCTTTTTCTCCATGTTTTTTGTTTTTTTTGTTTATTGCTTATAAATCTATCTTCGTTAGTTCAGTTCTTACATAAAAGGATAGAATCAAACTATGTAAACAAAAATCTCTAATAAGTTAGTTAAATACAATAGGTAAAAACGTCAAAAATGCGTTTCATTTTCCAATTGACGAGGTTAGGCAGGACC
>CAYUMT010000062.1:0-10409 GCA_964446015.1 Hadarchaeota archaeon (SeqCode) | reverse complement strand
TATTCAACGGTGACCATTGATGCCTCGGCATTTGACGTTCCCATCATAAACGCCGGGTTCGACGGTAACGAGAAGAAGCCCTATTTAGAGTCGGTAGCGAGGTACTACGATTATACTCACTATAAGAACATCGTTAGGACCGGAGGGGTGAAAATAGCGAGGAGCGGGGAGGAATTGATAAGATACATTAACGAATACCTAAATGACCCAAAGCTCGACAGCGATGGCCGTAGGAAAATTGTTGATGAAATGTGCTACAAGTTGGACGGAAAGGCGGGAGAGAGGATAGCCGGATATCTTTTGAATTTTTTGGATGTATCTAAAAATAACGCGTAAAATAATGTATCCAATTTTTCCTTTCATCAATCACCGGGAAAAATAATGGGCAAATATTCGGAATTTTTCCTCCATTCAAAATCGCGCTAGGCGTTCGAAACCTCATTTCGACATTTGATTTATTTTTGTTTCAATAATTTCCAGTTTTTCAACGCAGTCTAAGATATCACTGATTCCAATATCTTCGCCGAGAATTTTGTTTGGTATTTGTATCCTGTCCCCAAACAGAGATTGAATCCTATCACCGAAGAAATAATATTTACTCTGTAGGAATGCCACGATTTTAGCAAGCGGTATTTTTTTGACGAAATCTATCGTCCTTGTCAAACGCATCTCTTTGGATATCCTTTGTTTTTCTGCTTCCGGCAGCTTCGACAGCGCAAGCTTAAACTCTTTCATGTCGGCACTTATATCGTGTCCGACTCTCTTGTGGACCAGCATCGCTCGGTAATAATGAATAAAATACATCTCCGTTGAGATTTCAATATCTTTGAATTTTTCAGGCCTCATTTCCTTGGCTACGGAGTAGGATTCCGCCATGGCATTTATGAAATATTTGCCGCTGAGCGGAACTCTAGCCATCTTATAGGATAGGGGTTTTGCAAACTCACCATCTCTAGTCACCTCATCCCTAGCATTTACCGCCTGAACGCCCCAGCCCAGAACCACGAGTAACTTGTCGAGAGCTGTAACCTTATCCATATATGTGAGAGCTAAAGGAAATGCTGTATACTCTGGAAAGGGCTGAAAGAAGAACGCCCCGAATTCATCTAAGATTTGATTTACCACATCTGCAGAGACACAAACCACAGACGGATGCGGGAAATTTTGTGGAGAGGCGAGACTGAACCAAGATTTCAATAATTCCTTCGATTTCAATTCCAGCGCTTCCCCGCTGAGTTTTCTAGCTTCGAACAGGATAGAGTTTCTTAGGTTTTCCACAACGCAATCGGGACTGTAATACTTTATGTGTCTACAAAAGATCATTTTTGACCGTCGCTTCTCAATTTCCGACTTAACGACACTCAAGGCATGAGGGGAAAGACAATCGTCATCTCCCAAAACCCAAATGTAGTCCCCACGAGAATGCTTAATCGCGAAAGTCCAATGGTCGCTCACTGGAAGGAATTTTCCTGGATTTACATATCTAATCCTTGGGTCACCGAAAGATTTTGCGACATCACTCGTATCGTCCGAAGAGTCGTTGTCAGAAATTATCAGCTCATAATCATCTAAATCTTGGTTGAGAACGGAGCGTATCGCATACTTGAGAATATTCGCTCGGTTTCTAGTTGGAATTACTATTGAAAATAACGGCATGATTTCATCCCAATATAAATGCTATCCTCTAAAACGCAATCAGTTCTCCATCCTGAATTTGCCCCTCATGGTGGTTGTAATGTTTCCCGGTTTACTGTACCTCCATGAACTTATAAAAACCAAAGGATTTACCCCCTTTTTGGTGGTTATCTGCAGGCTGGTCAAGCTCAACTTTAATTCACTTCATCCACAAATTGAGTTCTTTGCCCAACTTCAACTTTCATATAGATGCATATTTTGCCTAAACCATTCCACTGTATTCTCCAAGCCCGATTCGATATCATGGTTTGGACTCCATCCAATGATTTTCTTAACTCGGGAGTTGTCGGCAGCCCACATCTCGGCACTGTCAACTTGTCTTTTTTCAGCTCCTCCCTCCTCTACCTTTATTTTGTTGCCGGTAAGCTTTTCCACAATTTCAAATACTTCTCTAACGGTGTTCTGCTTTCCAGTCCCCAGGTTTAGTATTTCACCTGGCGAAATCGAGCCTCTTTTCTCAATTACGACGGAATAGGCGTCGACCACGTCTTTTATAAAAATAAAGTCCCTCACAGAGCTTGGCGTCAACAGCTTTAATGGGATTTTTTTCAGACACGACATGACGATTGAGGGAATCAATGTCTTGGGTTCTTCGTAGTAGCCATACGGTCGAAACAATCTAAGTGTGAATGCTGGGAGATTTTCTCTTTTTGCCACAGACTGACAATAGAGGGTGGCTGCGGCTTTAGAAACGCCATATTCATCCAATGGCTCTAACAGTTCGGTTTCTGAAATGCGTTGGTGTTTGGCTCCATATTCAAAACAGCTACCGGTGTTAATGAAGCAATCAAACCCGACCTCAGCGCATGCGTCCATAATATTGACCGTTCCAATAAAGTTCGTTTTTAGTGTAGTCATTGAGTCTCGAGGAGTTCTTAATCCATGGGCGGCAAGGTGGATGACTACTTCTGGTTTTATACCCCTAATTGCTTCCTTGAGTTTCTCCCTGTCGACCAAATCACAAAAATACTGGTCTGTTTCTCCGAGGATATCGCGCACGCGCCAGGTATTGGATGTTTTTCTTAGGAGGACAGAAACAGCGTCATTCTTGGTAATAAGGTGACGCAGGATATTTGCACCCACGAACCCCGTTGCTCCGGACATGAGTATTTTCATTTTTTCACCACAATCTTTTTCCGGTAGCTTGAGCCTCCAGGACCTTAATCGACCTGAGCCACCGCTTTACCTCTGCAATCCAATACCGAATCATTTCCCCAACTCAAAAGGTTTACACGTGGTCGGATTCCTGCCCCTCTTCTGATTATCTATCCGCCTTTACAAAATCATGGATGATGTTTATTACATATTCAAGCCGATCTTCATCTAATCCAGGGTAAACCCCAATCCAAAACGTTTGGTTCAGGACTACATCTGAATTTTTCATTTCCCCAACCACACGGTAATTGGCTCCATCATAAGCGGGGTGCCGTATCAGATTGCCACCAAAGAGAGGCCTTGTACCTATTTTGTGCTCTTCTAGGAAACCGGTCAACTCGTTGCGGGTAAAGGGTGCATCCTCTCGAACGGTGATAGGGAAACCGAACCAGCTTGGGCTTGAATTGGGCGTGGCATTTGGCATTATTAGATATTTCTCCAAGTCCTCTAGACCATCAAGCAGAAACTGGAAATTCTCCAACCGTTTTTTTACAAAAGTGGGAAGTTTTTTAAGTTGAGCCACACCTATCGCGGCCTGCAGGTCGGTTAACTTAAGATTGTAACCAACATGGGAGTAGATGTACTTGTGGTCATACCCGTATGGCAAGTTGCCCAATTTCCAGCGGAACCTTTTCTCACACGTGTTATCCCTGCCGGGTTCGCACCAGCAGTCGCGTCCCCAGTCCCTGAAGGAGGCTACCAGTTTCTTTAGATGCGAGGAGTTAGTAAGGACAGCCCCTCCTTCGCCCATCGTGATGTGATGAGCTGGATAGAAGCTCACGGTGGCTAGATCGCCAAAGGAGCCAACCTTTCGCCCCCGATACTTGGCCCCCACCGCATCGCAGACATCTTCGATTACCCATAAGTCGCGTTTCTTTGCTACCTTCATTACTTTGTCCAGATTGAATGGATTCCCTAGCATGTGGGGGAACATTACAGCTTTGGTTTTTTCTGTAATTGCATCCTCAAGGTGTGTGACGTCTACGTTATGGGTTGGAATATCTACGTCGAGAAATACCGGAACAAGGCCGTTTTGGATGATGGGATTAACTGTCGTGGGAAACCCAGCAGCTGTCGTGATAATTTCATCACCGAACTTCAGACGATCTTCGCCGAGCTCATGTGAAGTGAGAGCGGAGACGGCAAGCAGATTTGCGCTGGATCCAGAATTTGTGAGCAGACAATTATTGACACCGAAGTATTTGGCAAAATTTTTCTCAAATTCCCTTGCGTACCTATCGGCGGTGAGCCAGAAATCCAGCGAAGCGTCAACAAGGTCCACAAGCTCGTCCGCATCGAACACTTTGCCGCTTACGGGTATTGGTGTTTTACCTGGGACGAATTTTTGTTTTGGCCAGTTCGCCGCATAGTACTTTCTAACCAAAGAGAAAATTTGTCGACGGATTTTTTGAGGATTTATAACCTTCTTTCTCATTTTGAAACCACCTTCAACACAGGCCCCAGATTGTCGGACACAACTTTGCCTGAATTGACTATCCGTTTATGCGAGAATATCCTCCCACTTATTAACACCATCACTTGTTTTTCCCCAAAAACTCTCGATACCATCGGATAGTCTTTTGCAACCCCTCCTCTAAATTATAGCTGGACTTCCAACCCAAAAGATTCCTTGCCTTTGCTGACGAGAGATGCTGGTTCTTTATCTCAGCTTTCGCCTCGTTGAGAATAACAGGTTCAAGGTCTTCGCGGCCCATCAAACGGCGGATAACATTAACAATCTCAATAACTGGCATGGTTGACTCAGAGCTGAAATTAAAAGCTTCTCCGGCAATACCTTGTCGATCGAGTGCCTCGGCCAAGGAGACATAGGCCTGCGCCACGTCTTCCACGTATATGTAGTCTCTAACAAATGTTCCGTCGCTGCGAATAACAGGCGCGCGATTCTCTATAATACTTCGAATAGTTCCAGGAACTATGCGACTCCAGTTCAAATCTCCTCCACCATACACGTTGCCACAGCGAGCTATACCTACTGGAAGTTTGTACGTGTGCCAGTAGGCTTGCGCCAATAGGTCAGCACAGCTCTTTGAAACGTCGTAGGGATGGCGCCCTAAAAGGGGCATGTCTTCCGTGTACGGGAGCACGTCGCTGTCTCCATAGGCCTTATCGCTCGAGGCAACCACCACCCGCTTCAATGTGTCTTGGTTAACCCGACAGGCTTCAAGGAGATTATAGCTACCACGGATGTTTGTCTCAAAAGTCGAAAGCGGGCTGCGGTTGGCATCAACCACTATAGCTTGTGCGCCGAGATGGAATACAGAGTCAATTTCATATTCTTTGATGGCGTGTTCCAGAGTCGGGTAGTCTTCTAAAGATCCAGTGATCACCTGCACCCTTTTTATAAAACCGCTGCGGACTAACTCTGACTGGGGATTATCGTCATAAACAAGGGCAGCGACATAACCTCCCTGTTCAACTAGTGCTTTCGTGAGCCAAGATCCGATAATGCCAGTTGCGCCGGTAACAAAAATTCGCTTGCCTTTCCAGTATCCATCCTTCATTTCCACACTTTCCAAGGTGCCCTTCCAGTATTCCACAGCTCCTCCAGCAATCGCTTATCTCGCAAGGTATCCATTGGCTGCCAAAAGCCCTCATGTTTATAAGCCATCAGCTGTCCATCCTTGGCAAGACGTTCTAGCGGTGCCCGCTCCCAGATGGTTTCATCACCATCTATATAATCAAAAATACCAGGTTCAAGAACGAAAAATCCACCATTTATCCATCCTTCTCCCATCTGGGGCTTCTCGGTAAAGCTCGAGACTCGGTCCCCCTTAAAGACGATTTTTCCAAACCTTGCCAAAGGCCGGACAGCGGTGACGGTGGCCAGCTTACGGTGCCTCCTGTGAAAGGCAACCAACCGTCCGATATCAATATCCGCCACACCGTCGCCATAGGTGAGCATGAAGCTTTCATCGCCAATCCGGGTTCGCAGGCGTTTGACGCGTCCTCCGGTCTGTGTCTCGTACCCAGTATCAACCAGATGTATCTTCCATCGCAGTCTCCGGTCGCCATGAGATTCGATGCGATCGTTTCTTAAGTCAATTGTAAAATCACTATTGAGCCTGTGTAGGTCGAGAAAGTACTTTTTGATTTCTTCGCCTTTGTAACCCAACGCAAGAACGAACTCGTTAAAACCGAATTCGGAGTAAATATTCAAGACATGCCATAGGATCGGCTTTCCTCCAATCTCGACCATGGGCTTGGGCCTCACCGTTGTTTCTTCAGCGAGACGAGTCCCAAAACCCCCGCAGAGTATAACTGTCTTGAGATTTTCCATTATTACCCCTGTTTCTCTTTACAATTATAAATAAATAAGTGCCCTTCAAATAAACTTCTATTTGTCAAAATTTAGAGAGCAATTTACATTGCTCAAAATCCTGATGTTTATCAGAAAGCCAAAAACCTAAATACGTACTTGGCGTGTATTTACTAATGCAAAATTTAATTTAATAAAGGGAAATAAAATGACACACCGAGTTGGGATAATCGGCGCTGGCACAGTTGTGAAAAACTTGCACTTACCTGCTTTGAATGAGATCCCAAATGTAGAGATTCGAGGAATAGCCAACAGGAACGTTGAAAGGGCAAAAATTTTATGCAAACTGTATAAAATACCGGCCGTGTATCAAAATTATGAAGAACTTCTGCAAACCGATATCGACGTCGTCCACATTTGTACGCCAGTTTTTACTCATCACCAGATCGTGATTGATTGTGTAAAAGCGAGAAAACACGTGCTAATTGAGAAACCTCTTTGTCTAACAGCAAAAGAGGTAGAAGAGATGTTAAGAGAGACAAAAAAAAGAAAATTGAAAGCATCCGTTGTCCAAAATCATAGATTTATCCCTGGGGTCTCCGATATGAAAAAATTTTACGATAAATTTGTGAAAAAAAATCTTTTAAACATAAAGACTACTCATCACGCAAAACTTCCGACAACTAAGCCTTGGATATTTGATGATAGAAGCGGAGGGTTACTTTATGAAGTTGGAGCGCATGATCTAGACACGCAGCTCTATTTTACTGGGAGAAAAGTTGAATCGGTACACGCAGTTACACGCGAATATGATAGCCAAAATTTAATTTCGAATTTAAAAGTGCTCATAGAGTTCGAGGGCAACGCTCTTGGCACGTGCGACCTCTCATGGGTTCCATCCGATAATATCCATAACATCGAGATACAAGGAGCCAACTGCAACTTGTTTTCAGACTTCGGTGGGCAGTTCACAATCAAGCTTGAAGGTAAGAGTTCAAAATTGCCATCAGACACTCGACTTTTTTTAAACAAAATGCTGGCCAAAGTAGGTTTACGCAAAAGACCATCTTGGTATCCTCACCGACAACTAATATCGAGATTTTATGAGTGTATTGAAAAAAATACTGATGCACCTGTTCCACTTGAGCAGGGTTTGAGAAACACTTTTGTTATGGAGGCCGTTAGTAAATCAACTGAAAAGAAAAAAAGAATAAGATTGTAGTAGAACATGAAACTAATTTTTGGAACAATTACAAAAACTCTTTGAACATGATTACAAGCAAGGTAGCACTTGAAAATCGGTTTTTGGTTATACCATGGATTGATCTTCAAAAGCAGATATTTTGGCATTGATGTGGTGGGGCAGTCCCGATTTATAATCCAGAAGGTCCTCTGGGCTTAAAAGAAATCCACCAGTTCTTTTTTCAACCCTAACGCCTGTGGAGCCAAGTTAAAAATGATGTGATAAATGTGATGGAATATAGCGAGTTTTGACCTGACCCTAGCCGATTTAAAAAACATCGAAGGGTGAGCGAGATATTGCGACAAATTGTACCTCGATACTTCTTTTATTATCCTTAGCCAAGCTTCCTCCGCCTCCTCGGGTGACAATGTAGGGAGCCAAACGAGCGGTTTGTGCAGGCGTCCATCGTATTTTTCCCATTCATGCACGAGGATTTTTCCATGCTTCAGAATCCATTCGGTATATTCCGTCTTAGGGTATGGCATCAGAAAAGTGAACCCCATGGAGCGGAGCCCTAGCTGTTTCCCAAATTCAACACTTTCTTTCAACGTTTCTGTGGTCTCCCCCGGATTACCGATCAGGAAAAACCCCCTTGTGATTATCCTCGCCTTGTGGAGCAATTGAATTGACTGCGCAATTTTTTCCTTGGTTATGCCCCTTTTGAGGGTCTTCATTATTTCTGCATCGCCAGTCTCTATCCCTGCACCTACAAATAGGCATCCAGATTTTTTCATCAAATCTACAAGCTCTGCATCTAGAAAGTTTAGTCTGATGCCTTGGGAAGCTTCCCACGTAATTCTCCAATTGTTCTCTAATATTTTCCGACATATTTCTTTAGCTCGCTTAATGTCAAGGTTGAATGCGTCATCCACGAATGCAAAATGTTTGGCGCCGTACTTTTTTATTAAGTATCCCATCTCCTCTATCACATTATCCGCACTGCGGCCGCGCCATTTGTGCCCATAGATAGTTCCAACGCAACAGTAAATGCAGCTATAGGGACAACCTCGGCTAGTTATCAGGCTAAACTCCTTATATTTTTCTACCGGTATTAGATCCCAAGCGGGGAATGGTAATTCGTCGAGATTTTGGATTGGGGGCCGAGGGGGATTTTTACGGATTTCTCCTTCTTCTCGATATATGAGTCCCTTAACGTCTTTTAGGTTTTTTCCTTCCTCTAGAGATTTCACAAGCTCTTTGAGCGTGTACTCGCCCTCGCCGACAATGACAGCGTCTAGATATTCCCTCGTCTTTTCGTCGAACAATTTTTCTTCCACCAGCGTTGCATGAACGCCACCATAGACTGTGAAGATTTTCCGGCCTGTATCGTTTGCAACTTTTTTTGCTAATTCCAAAACGCGGAGGGCTTGATGAAGACCACTTGTAACAGATCCACTGCCAACCAAATCGAAATTTCCATTTTTTAAAAAAGTGTATATCTCGCTCTCCCCAAAACCCATCGCCGGAATATCAATTATTGACACATTGTGCCCATCTTTTCGCAAAACGGATGCTAAATATGCTATACCTAATGGTGGAACACCACCACCTGTCGGCTGAACCAAGCAAACCTTCATTTTCTACCCTCACGCCAATACATCACATCTAGTGCCCCTGCCATAATCCTCAAGCGTAGTTCTTTAATTAATCTTTTCCCGTATGGACTTGATACAAACCGAATTATGGATCAGACACAAAACTATCTATGCTAAGCGATAAAAAATGCCATTTCAGGCCAAATACGCACCATGTCATGTCACATAGGCAAATGGGCTCGGGTAAACAAGAGACTCTAGGAAACGCTGGCGATAGAAAAATACTTCAAGGCTAATAAGGAAAACAAAAATAGAGTAATGAGAGCAGGAGATGTGTATTGGATGAAGTTTGCTTCTATAGTGCCCTACACGCAACGCGGAAGGGTATGGGATTTATCAAGGGAGAAATTAGATTACCATCCCGATTCTATTTTCGGCTTAACGGTCGCGCTGCGCGGGGAGCATGTTCCCCTGATGTGGCTCAAATTTAGTAAAACACCAAATCATATTTACCATGGTTGCCTGGCGCCGCAGATGGCCAGATTCAATTATGCTGGCTATACGAAAATCTCAAAACTATTAAATCGGGCATTTGAAAAGTTCCACAATCTTGCGTACCTTACAAAGTTTGATGTCGTCCTAATCTCTGTACACGATTATTCTATTCGTGAAATGGCTAAATTGATTCTAGCGGCGAGAAAAGTGAAGAAAAGGCCGCTTTTTTTTGGGGTTTTAAACAATGCATTCGACAGCTTTAGAGAGGCATTCAAAGACCGAGAAAGTTTCGAGTATTTTAAAGTTTTTCTAGACAATTGCGATGCATTTCTGAATTGGGGTCATGAGGCAATCTCAGATTATCTTGGCCTTTACACCGAAACGCCGATAGTAAATTTTCCAATGAGTTACCATTTCGAAATAGCGAAATCTTTCTTTGAACGGCGTGAGAACAAGGAAAAAATTATTCTTGTTTCTGGGCATGAATCAAGAATCGATGACGTTGCATCGATGCTGGTTGCAAAAAAAATTCAGGAGAGGCATCAAGATTATCTGATAGAGGTTATAGGCAGGCGTACGCTTAATCCAGAGCCCCTGAGAAACTCGAAATACAGGATAATTCCCTTTCTCAAATGGGAGGATTACATCAAACATTTGCGGGAGACTTACTTGATTGTGGATATGGACAACACATGGACCTTGGGAAGGGTGGCGAACGATGCTGCAGTGGTTGGCACACCTTGCATTGGGATAAATTCTGGTAGTCAGGTGAGGCTTTTTCCAGATTTGACGTGCGACGACGTTTCTGGCGTGAAAAAGGCTGTTGCATTAGGTAAAAAGTTGATAGAGGATAAAAAATTTTACGAAAGAGTTCAAAAAAAGGCCTTCAAACGGCTAGAAAAGTATTCGTACAAAAACTCTGCAAAGGAATTTGAAAAAATTTTAAGAAAACTAGAACCCAAAGTTACCCGAGGGAAACGGTGGAAAAGATAAACGTGCTCGAAGTGCG
>CAYUMT010000061.1:7491-10643 GCA_964446015.1 Hadarchaeota archaeon (SeqCode) | reverse complement strand
CCCGTCCAGCCAATTAAGCAAAAGATTATCCCAACGATCGGGAGCGCTCCTGCCCCGCTGCTGCGAGGCGGTACCGTCGAAGCCGGTACCCATTTTTTGCCATCGTAGACTAGGTCCTCCTTGGGGCGCGCGGGCACCACCGGAGGCGCGGTGACCTTGAGTGCCACCGTGGGCGCGGGCGTGGCGGCCTTCGCCTTTGGCGCCCCGAACACTTGGTCCGCGTCGCTCTTGCAGTAAAGTTTACCCCCAATTTTAACAGCGCATTTATCGCAAATTCCCTGACCGCATTCTGAACAAACGCCAACGGCATCAATTCTAGGATGCTTGTAACACTTCAAACTTCCACGAATGCCGATATACTAAAACACCATTAAATACCTTACTACAGGGTCGTACATTGATCACTTTGGATGTAGAAAATCATCCTCATGAGGTACCTCTACCCTTGGAAGTTAGGTAACCCATCATGAGTAAAGATAGGTCACTTGAGAAGGATCCGGAAACTGGATTCGTCGAATTTGGATACATCGCGTATGCGCGTCAAATATATGATTGGGTAGTCGTCGTAGCATATCCGGAGTGAGTTACCCGAAGCTATTGCCATCATATCCGAAATCGGCGGCATATCGAGGTTTCCGGATTGGGAAAACTTATTTTTCCTAGTTACAAACTATTTACTGGGGAGGGATGAGGATGGGTCTGTTTGGTAAACGCCGCGAGGATAAAGATACAGAAACGATAATTTCAGATCTGGAAGCTCTGAAAGCCAGGATATCAAAAATACCTGAAACCTATCCGACTCGCGCTGTCGTTGCCGGCCCCGGGGCGAACACGGCAAGGGAGCAAATCCCCATGATTCGTGGCGGCATTGGCGCCTCTGTAAATGTTTTACGGACGGGGCGAGTTTCTGACGACATGCCAATCCCCAAGGGACTGAATAGGTTCCTTTTCGCATCCGATCTTTTAAAAAACGCGGTGGGCAAGGCTAGGGACCCGGCCTTTGTCGGTTTAGTCTCGACGGTAATTAACCTCGACGGAGTTGCCGAATTAAGAAAATGCATCGACGAATTAGATAAGATAGCGCAGAAAGTTAGACAGCTCTTCAACCTGAAAAAGGCATGAATTTGCGGGCGTTATGAGTCGAGGACGTGCACATCGGCGTCATCTCGGTGGTTGGAATAAATTTTAGCCCCGCGCACACGAGCTTTATTAGCCGCGCGGCAAAATTCCAAAGGGCGGGGGCAATTATGGAACGACGTCTTTTAGTTGCGGTAATATCAATACTGGCGTTGCTGGTTGGCGGCAGTTTGACAGTACTTGTTACATCGCCACCTGCCTCGGAAGCGCCAACGCTGACATCATCACAGAAAACTCAGATACCCACAACATCGCCGGTAGCTATTCCAGGGGTGCCCGATACTAGCGCCTCGGCGATTACTTCACCGCCATCCAGTATGGAGGGCATCAATACCCATACGGAAGTATACGGTACAGGTGCGGACCCTGACATGATCACGCTTGGCCCCAAAGTTGGTGGCCACCCCGGCTGGGAACCCTATCCGGGTAAGAGAGGCATGGTATTCGAACTTGAACACGGAACACCCGTACTCGCGCCTATTGATATGGTGCTGGTGGGATTTAATAATAGAAGTGCCACCTATCGGATTCAAGCGGGAGAAAAAGTGACCCCATTCGATGATTTGGAATTGTGCTTCGAGTCCGCAAGCCCTGATTGGCCGAGGATGATTATAATTGTCTATCATTTATTAAGCTCACCACTATTGCTTGGAGATTGCCCTGCAGTTGAAGAGTGGGGAACTAGCATGCAAGCCCAGGGACACCTATTCTATGAGTTCGACGATTATGTGGCTCCAGAAATGGGTAATGCAGGTTCATGTGATGCTCTAATTGGACACTTGGTAAGACGTGGTGAACTTATTGGATTCGCTGGTAGCGTCGGTAATCACTCCATGGCCGACTTTTGTTTCAAAGTATCATATACATTAAAAAATCCGACTGTTCAAAAGGGAGACCACTATCTTCATTGGGTACAACCAGGATCGTTCTTTTACTGGAAATGCTACAGTCCTGATGCGAATTTTCCCAGCGGGGTACTTGCTTATCCTTTCGAATGTGAAGGCTATCAACTTCCTGCTGAACAACATGATGTGAATTTTAAGTACACGTCAACGAAATAAAATAAGATCGAAGATAGGCTACCCAAGGAGCGATAGGTCGAACGTTAAATTCTAGCCCTAACCCCAAACTTAAAGAGCATGGAATTATGGAATACCGCTTGGAGTCGGCCACCGAAGGGGGTGAAAAATTCGGCTGAGTTAGGTAGGGGTTTAAAGTCCGGAATAGTCGCAGGATTGATCTACGGAATTTTGTACGCCTTTATGATAACAATCCTTTTCCAGGTAGTTGGTCCTTTGCTCGATGTCCCCGTCTCCGCTCCAATATTTGGCGGGAGCTACGTTGTCTTGAGCGTGAACCCGTTCATGGCGATAATTGTGGGGCCCATTTTCGGGATAATACTTGGCTTGATCTACGCTTTTGTATACAGTCGCCTGCCCGAGCGAAAAGTCGGGAAATGGTCGGTGTCGAGCACCAAAGGCGCCTTGCTCGCCCTCCTGATCTGGGTTGTGCTGATTCTGATATCCATCCCGACCAGGCTCTCAACCACGCTATTCTTCAGCGAGTTTGGCGAGTACCAGGCGTTCCAAATTGTGATGACACTGGCGGCGCTGTGGCTGTTCCTGATACTGGGAATCCAGCTGGGGTACTTCTGGGACCGGTTCAAGCCCAAATAAAAAAGCCCGGTGCCTTGATTGATGGCACCGGGGGACTCAGGCGAGGTGTGCTTAGGAGAGAGTAGGATAAACATTTCGTTGGAGGTGGATGAAGATGGGATTATTCAAGCCTAATTTGGAAAAAATGGAAAAGAACAAAGATGTCAACGGGCTGATAAAAGCCTTGAAGCATAAAGATAGCAGAATTAGAGATATCGCAGCGATGGTTCTTGGGGACATAGGTGATGCCCGGGCGGTGGACCCGCTTGTTCAGGCCCTGAAAGATGAAGACAGTCTTGTTCGAAATAACGCAATACATGCTCTTGGAAAGCTAAAGGATGCCAGGGCGGTGGAACCGCT
>CAYUMT010000061.1:0-7391 GCA_964446015.1 Hadarchaeota archaeon (SeqCode) | reverse complement strand
GATGCCAGGGCGGTGGAACCGCTTGTTCAATTCATAAAAAATGAACCCTATAATCTTCGAAGCAACGCGGCAGCGGATATTGGAAAGATAAGGGATGCTAAAGCTGTGGAACCGCTGATACGGGCTCTGAAAGATGAAGACCAAAAAGTCCGATGGGGCGCGATAGTGGCCCTTGGGGAAATAGGGGACCCGAGGGCAGTGAGACCTCTTACTCAAGCTCTAAAAGATGAAAACGACATTGTTCGGTCTAGCGCGGCCGAGGCTCTTGAAAAGGTCAAGAAAAGGGCCCCGTGAGGTGGGCAATGTAGCGCTTAATACGGGAAGGATTAAACATTGGGATGGAGGTCGGACGATATGGTAGTTTGCGACATTTGCGGTGCCCCCGGATCGGGGACCCTCGTGAGCTCCAATGATATGCGCAATGCCGTGTTCAAGAAAGGGTTCAATCCTTTCGCCCTGGGGCTGGCCAAGAATCCGTTTGCGTTGATGAACCCCGCGATGGCATTCGAGGGCTGGAAAAACACCATAGTCAAGCAGGACACTTCGGACTGGAACATCTGCGCGGGATGCATGCCAAAATTGAGAACCTACTTGGAAGGAGCGCCAAAACCGACGGGCGTCACGAAGGCCACCATCTCCACGGCCCCGCTTGCGGCCACGCTCCTCAAGCACGAAGCCGAACGAACGGCAAAGGAAGCCGAGCCGCCGAAGCCGAAGAAGCGCTGGCAGTTTTGGAAGAAGTAGCGGCAAGTTTCGGGCCTGCGAGTGAGGCAGCCCCTCGAGAGTTTCGGCGAGGAATATAAAATATATATGAAAAACGCGAAGAAGCTGATACCTCATTTATTTTAGCGCGCGCTTCGCGACCAATTGAAAATCAACGTTTTTTGAATTCCGAGGTCAACCTCAAGATGTTCGTCCGGCCATATCTGGTCCGAGTTATCGCGTTCTTTCGCTCGAGGTTGATGAGGAGCGCGCTGAGCCTCGACTTGGAGAAATTCTCGCGGAGCTTCCTCCACAGGTCGTCCTGCCTGGTTTCATTCCCGAGTTCCATTATCTTGCCGAGTATCGCCCGCTCCTCTTCGCTCAGCGTCATCATCGCGACCCTTACCGCCCGCTCAGACGCGTATGATCTGAAAGCGAGGTAAAAAACCAGAGTGGCCCCGACCGTGACCATGATTATTACCCCCAGCGCCGATGCGATAAGCGGCCATCCCACGTTGGGAGCTACCTCCAGCACCCCAAAAAGAGCCAACCCCACCGAGATCGAGATGACGACCGCTATGAGCACGCTCATAAGCACTTCGGATGAGCTTATGCGCAGTATTACCACTTCTTACTCTTGTATAGTATATTAATAACCATTTTTTCTGGCCTTCAGATGCTCCTTCTGAGGACGATGTATCTCGTCGCGCCTATGCTCAGGAGGGCCGACAGAATCGCGGCGACTATGACCAGCGCCCAGGGCATCAGTTGCGTTACCTCAGTTGGGAATGTTATGCCTGATGGGACCGTTATGCTGGTAAAGCCTATTTTCGGATCGTGCACTATGGAGGTTCCGCGCTCGTATGTCAGGTAGAGTTTCCTCTCGTTGTCCCAGTAGTGCGTGACCATGTTGTCTTGGGTAATCGTGTACCATTCCTCCAGTATCCCTGTGGATTTCACCTCGCGCTCGACGCCGTCAACCAGCGCCACTCGCTTCCAGGAGAAGAACCCAGTGCCTTGATCTTCGTCCTCCTCACCGTAGGGCCATGGAGTTGCGGGCGCGTTTTCCTCTTTCTTACTAGGCGGCGAGGGGACTGGAATCGCGGCATTTTCCTTCTCCTCCTCAATGGGGGTCGGGGTCAAGCTCTCTTTCCCCCCCTCGTTGTCCCCAATGATAATTTGGAACATCCGGCCTTCTGGCTTGATTCTAATTTCGGTTTCGTTTTTGTCCTCGACCTCACGCTTTTCCATCTCGAGCGGCTGGTCGCCCTTTATCAAAACCTTCAAGGCGAGCTTGCTGTCGTCGCGCGTGAAGGGGAAGTTGTTTATCTCTACCGTTATCTTAACTTCGTTTGGGCTCACCGTGTCGCCGATGATTGTCACTGGCTCGCCGCTCGTGTACGCGCTTGCCCCGAACACCCCATCCGCGGTCTGGATTGTGAGCTCGTGCAACTTCACACCCTCGGCGATGTTTTCCGCCGAGTACTGAATTGGGGCGAATTCAACGTTCTCTAGGTCATAGATGTAGGCCTCCTCTCCCTTGTCGTATAACCCATTGTTGTTGTCGTCGACGAACTCGATGATTTTATCGAACTTCACTATAAACAATAGTAGCGATAGACCCCCTGGGCCCTTCACCGGATCTGTATAGTACTTTGCTGCCCACAGGCCGAAATCCGCTCCCTCCCTGGTTTCCACCCACAAATGGGAGTAGTCCCACATATCTTCCGGATACGTTTCCTGCCGGGTCGTTTTTCCGATTACCGCATATTGGTTTTCGACTTGGATATGAACATCTCCGTCATCGATCACCAAGATATCTCTAGCTTCTCCTCCGTTTTCCCTTGGGACTGCTATTTCGGAGGGAGGAACCCACTCTTTGATTTCCGCTTGGTTTTCCTGCGCATCTTGCGCAGCGACGGCCGCAATCGGAATAGCTGCGTTAGCCAGCATAAGCAGCAGAAGCGCCGCGCCAGCCTTTTCCAGCTTCTTCACTTTTACCACCATTTCTCGTTCGTCTCCCTGCCGCAACTACTGCGCGCAGGTTCATCGATTTGTGCATTAGTTTATGTAAAAGGGGGTATTTTAAAAATCTCCAAATAATTTCCGCGCTCTTAAATATAAGGGATAGTTTCACGTTGTTTTTTAAAAACAAAGCATGAAAAACGTTCGAAATCTTACATAACCTATTCTTTCGCCGAATTGCAGGATTTAAGGCAGATTACGGGTAAACTCTCATCAAGCGCACCAGCCATTTTAGAGCTAAGGTGCGGCGTTAAGGTTTGAATGATATAGACGGATTGTTTTTTTGACATAACTCAGGTGCGTTTTATGAAGGGCGAAATATCACTTCGCCTAAGTCTACATCAGCGTAGACGGAAATACCGCTGGCAACCAGTATTCCATCAAAGTATAGGTCGCACACTCCATCCGGGACGTTGACAAAGAAGCGACCATCCTTATCAGATCCAAACCCGATGCAACCTCCGATGTTGGCACCAGTTTGGGTGTTGACTATACTACCTCCCTTTGAAACTGGATTGCCGTCTTGGTCAACAAGGATTCCAGACACCTGATGACCGTCTTGTAACACGAAGTTCACGGACGTTATCTGGCCCTCCTTGACCCGGACGCGCGGGGCCTCGGACAGTTTTTCGAAGTCGCTGATGCCATCGTAGATTTGGCTGACAAAGCGCAAATCCTCGCGGTTCGTGTAGACCCAGAGCATGTAGTCGCCCTCGGGTACGGGGGTCCAGCATCCATTCAACCTAGCATCCGGTAGAACATATCTCATCGAATTGAAATCACCTTGAACCCCTTGATCATATGGCACGAATCTCACTACAGGTACTTCAACAGAGACCGGCTTGCCTCGGCTATCCGTTAACGTAGCATAGATGAAACCTGTGCCCTCGACCTGAATGGGGATTCTGTCCACGACCGTCTCGGTTTGGGTGTTGATGACGGTGATGTCATCGCTACTTGCATTGCTGACGTAAAGCAGTCGACCATCTTCGGTGAGAGCTAAGTTGAACGGGTCGAGGCCACCCCCGATATAGCGCGTGGAACCATTCTCCACATCCATAATGACAACGACCTCGAAGTCAACGCCACCGAAATAGGCGTGCTGGCCGTCTGGGGAAACCACGACCTCGAAAGGGTGGCCGAAGCCGAGGGGCTCCGCCTGACCCAATCGTTGAATAACCCTGTGCGTGGCAACATCGATAGTCACGACGCCTCTGGGTTCCCCGACAGGTGACTGTATCTCTATGACATATGCCGTTCTGCCGTCAGGGGCGATAGCTATGCCGGCAACGCCAGATTCCATCGGGATGGTGTCGATGACCCTCTTTTCGGCTGTGCTGACCACTGAGATGTTCTTTGAGTAGCCATTACATACGAAGACTTTATTTCCATCGGGGGTGATAGCCAGACCTAACTCTGGGCTCCCCATGTTGCCTACAGGTATATTGGCCATCAACCGCCAGTTCTCCAAGTCGACGACCTGCAGAAGATCTCTTTGAGCATCCGCGATGTAAGCGACGCGGGCGTCCTTGGATAGGACAATTTTAGAATTGCCTCCTCCGATGTCTGGCATCTCAACATACCTCGCGGTGAGGTTTGGGATATCTATAACAGCAAACCGAGATCCCGGGATGTAGGCTCGCCGTCCGTCAGAGCTGATGGCGATGGCGTCGGAATCCGCGTCGAAGCGAGCCAATAATGCATGGGTAGCGGTGTCTATTACCAGGACCCGATTGATGCCGCTTGCGTATACGAGGAGCTTGGAGCCATCTGGTGTAATAGCAACATCAAAAGGTTGGTAGGTTGCCGGCTGGGTTAAGAGTATGGAATCGATAATCTCGTCGCTGGCGATATCTATGATGTGAACCTTCCCCCGATACTCACTTGCGTAAACTTTGGTCCCATCCGGGGAGATATTCACGAAGCGGGGGGCCCATCCAGACCTTACCTCTTTGACAACAGTATATGTCGTGGTGTTAACTACCGCCACTTTGGACGAGGGCCCATACATCTCACCCTCTACGTGTTCGAGCGCTTGGGCGGTGACCGCCACGTAAAGCTTGCCGCCGTCAGGCGTAATGGTCATGCCTAATGGGTTAACCCCAACTGGAATGGTGGCAATCACCCTTCTCGTGCCAAGGTCAACGACCGATACATCCCCGGATTCCCAGTTGGATACGTAGACCCTCTGGCCATCTGGAGAGTTGAGGATGTATTGAGGCGAGTTTTCCAACAGGATTGAGTCGATCAGTTCGCCATTATCTGGGTCGATCATGTCTAAAGAGTTCGTTGCCATATTCGCGCCTAGAAGGTGCTCTCCTTCGGACGTGAAGGCTAAGAAGGCGATCTGCCCGATAGCTGACACTTTGGTAACTTGTTCACTTTCGATGTTCACGCGGTAGATTCCCTGAGAATATGAAATGTACAGGAACTGCTCGTCTGGGGACATGGCGATATTTCCAAACCAAGAACCTAGTTCAGACGATCTCGGGAGGCGAATCAGGCGGTCAATCTTCTGGGTCTTGGTATCGATTATAACTACATGACCATCCCCAACTTGACCGGCGTCGAGGGTGTATATCCACTGTCCGTCAGAGGAGAAGATCATCTCCGTTACCTGGCTCCCCAAACCAGGCATCTTTATGTTTTGTACGATGGTCCGGTTCTCAATATCCAGCACAATGATGTTACGCGAGTCCACGCTGAAAATATATAGATATCTGCCGTCCGGCGAAGGCTTGACATATTGCGTTTCTTGGGCGTAGACTGGACCAACCTTGGATTCAGCCCAGAGAGATACCGGTGAAGGCTCGACCACTACCTGTTCAGACAGATTATCGGGCGTTGGTGTCGTCGTAGGAGTTGGAGTAGGAGCGGGCGGTGCAAGTTGGGGCAGGTAAACCGCCGCTACAGCTATGACCACAATCATAACTGCGATGGCAATAACGACGGCTTTTTTCAAAATTTTACTCCTTTATTTATTATCCAACACATTTGTTCATTCATGGTTATCCACCGGTAGGCAGCAACTTTATGAGCCTCGTGTGTTCTGGTATTTCGTCGGCCCATTCCACAGTCCAAAGATAGGGCTCCTGCCAGGCAAGATATGGGGTAAATACTCCCGAAGAACTTATGGCACGAATCAGTCGTCCATTCAAAGGGTCTATTTGAGCAAGCTCATCTGGTCCTCCATTGGTCCAGAGGTACTTCCCATCCCAAGCCAGCCCGCTGACGCCGATGGTTTGTATGGTGTGAACGGTGTTGCCGGAGGTGTCGAATTGGTAGGCTTTTCCTTGTATCTTGTTAGTAAACGTCCAGAGGTACTGCCCATCGTAGGTCAAACCCTGTGGCTCAGCGCACGGGGCCGAAATGGACTTTATCACCTGCCCCGACCGATCCACCTGAAAGACCAGGCGCTGGGCGTAGTCGAGGACCCACAGGTTTTGTCCGTCAAAGGCAAGCCCCATGGTCTGCGTGGCCGGCGAGCGGAAAAATCCCAAAATGTTTCCCTGCAGATCTAGCTTGTAGATGGTGTCAGTTGGAGAGTCCGCAACAGCAACATAGAGCGCTTCGCCGTCCCAGGCAATGCCGTCGGGCGTACCCGGCGGAGCTATGGAACCTTCAACAGTTCTCGTGGTATCGTTTTCCCAGAAGATGTAGTCAAAGGCATCATTCTCGGTCTTGGGGAGATGGGCATAGTTCTCATTGTCTTCGAAGTCATACGCGACGCTGCCGATGTCAACTTCAGAGGCCTCGTAGGGATTGTAAACGATGGTTGCTCCTGGGCCCCAGCTCATCTTGGCCTGAACTGTTGCCTCGTCGGTTGTCCCCCACCAGTTATGAGTTGCATCAAGAATCTCTGGCGTCAGCAGGTTAAGGTTAGAAATTTGATTATTGTACATGTTGTTGTAGCGAATAATGCTGTTTTGAGCCGACCCCATCTGCCCTATCCCAATACCCACGCTATTGCCTGTAATAACATTGTACTCCACGGTTGCCGACGAAGACCATGTAATATCTATTCCGGATTGTTTGTTACCCTTGATGATATTGTTGCGTATGGTTGGGTGAGAGTAAGCCTCGACGCGGATTCCGCTTCCCTGCGCGCTTCCCCATAGCGTGTTATACGTGATAGTTGGCTCGGCACGATAGTGCACCTCAATTGGACAGTGCCCCGATTGGTATATTCGGTTATGGGTGATGGTAGCGGTTGAAAACAAAGCCAAGGCAGAACCAGTAGTCCACCTGATGATGCTGTTGGAGAGTGTGATATTATCTTCCACGTATATTGCGAACCTTCCAAACTCGATGATAACGTGGTCCAAGACACTTCCAGCAGATCCGGGAAAGAGGCGTATGCCCATCCAATCTTCGTGCTCTGGCTGTGGTGCATCTGAGGTGAACTTTATTGGCTTGTCAGCGGTGCCAACTGCCATAAGGACTCCATGCACTCCTAGGCCAGCTCTATTTCCCCGCCTAGCATGCTCAAACCTGACAGTGGTTCCAGGTTCGATGGTCAAGGTCACCCCCTCTGCTACTGTTCCATATGGCCGTGCCACAAGGATGTCACCCGACCATGTCTCATCCTGCACGATGTCCGATGACACCGTCTTGTAGCCTGGGGACGGCGGCTCTTTTGAAGTCGGTGTAGGCGTAGGTGTAGG
>CAYUMT010000060.1:0-10823 GCA_964446015.1 Hadarchaeota archaeon (SeqCode) | reverse complement strand
CCCCCCCCCCCCGCCCCCCCCCCCCCCCCCCGGATGATGGGAACTAACGCCATATAGGAATAACCGGCCAAGGCCACCGCCGGCAATATGTGGGGGGCTAGTCTAAGAGTTGTAAGAATCGTCACAGGCCCGGTGGCTCCCCCTATTATACCTATAGAAGAAGCCTCAGGCAAGGAAAAGCCAACCATTATGGCAAGCAGCAACGTGATGAAAACACCTACCTGTGTCGCCGCGCCAAGAATAATACTCCTCGGATATGCGAGCAATGGAGTGAAATCCGTCATTGCACCTATCCCCATGAATATCAGGGGGGGAAGTATCTCCGTGTCCAACAAATATTTTCTGAAATAATAGAACAAACCACCCGGGTCCATCATACCCGAAGAGGGTATATTTGTTAAAATTATCCCGAGGCCTATGGGTACTAGTAGAAAGGGCTCATATCGCTTATGTATTCCCAAGTAAAGGAATAACCCACCTATGCCTATCATCACTGCATGCTGAGCTAGCTTAATCACGGCCCCGGATTCAATCATTGTACCTACCCTACTCGATCACGTACAGTAAACTGCCCTGCTTTACGTTCTGCCCCTCTGAAACGCCAATTTCTTTGACAACGCCTTTCCTTGGAGCCAGTATCTCGTTTTCCATCTTCATGGCTTCCAGGATCAATACCACTTCGCCAGCATTGACCGAGTCCCCAGCCTTTTTCTTTATGGACAAAACCGTACCGGGCATCGGAGCATTTATCTTTTCTTCCGCCATTCTTCACCCTCCTTCTTTTGTTTCGGTTGTAGGTGGTGATTGGGAAACTTGCACTTTTGGCCCAAATACCTTTCCTGTTATCCTTATCATTATCTCAATGCCGAATAGGACTATAAACACGAAGGCCATGCCAATAACGGCTAATTGTAAGCCTTTTACGATAATATCCAAAGGTATCGCAACCACATTTATCAACCTTGTTCAGAGCGGGATATTTCCATGCTTTTTCTGAGGCCTTGCTTCCTTTTTATTTATCAGCAACCCCAGAGCTTTGACCAATCGAGGCCTAGTTTCCCTTGGATCGATTATATCATCAATGTATCCCCTGACTGCTGCTTGATATGGACTGGCAAATCTCTCCCGATACTCCTGGATCTTTTGTTTCTTGATCTCCTCCGGATTTTCCGCTGCCTCTATTTCCTTTTTAAACACGATCTCCACGGCTCCCTCTGGACCCATCACAGCTATCTCCGCTGTAGGCCAAGCGAAAACCTGGTCTGCCCCAAGGTGCCGGCTGCACATGCCTATGTATGCCCCTCCATAGGCCTTTCTCACGACGACGGTAAGCTTGGGCACGGTAGCTTCGGAGTAGGCAAACAGCATCTTCGCTCCATGCCTTATTATTCCCCCATGCTCTTGATTTTTACCCGGCATGTAGCCTGGCACATCGACGAAGGTTATGAGGGGGATATTAAATGCGTCACAAAATCTTATGAACCTGCTTGCCTTATCTGACGCGTCGATGTCCAAAACTCCGGCAAACGCTTTCGGCTGGTTCGCCAACACTCCAACGCTTCGACCATTCAACCGAGCAAAGGCCGTTATCAAATTCCGTGCGAATTGGGGAAAGACCTCAAGCAACTCACCCTTATCGAATACTCGAGCGAGCACCTCGTTCATATCATACGGCTTGCGGGGATTAGGTGGAATTACATTGTTTAAGGAATCTTCCATCCGATCTGGGGTATCGCCTGTATCCACCTTTGGAGGTAACTCAGAGTTATTGGAGGGTAAATAACTCAACAACTTCTTGACCATCTGAATGCACTCCTCATCGTTGTTCGCCACGAAGTGCGCAGTTCCGCTTATACGGTCGTGGACCTCAGCTCCACCCAACTGTTCTGCCGTGATCTCCTCACCTGTCACAGTCTTCACGACCTTTGGCCCGGTGATGAACATCAAGCCAGTGCCCTTTACCATAAAGATGAAATCAGTTATAGCTGGGGAATATACCGCCCCTCCCGCACACGGTCCGGCGATGATCGAAATCTGAGGGATCACACCTGAGGATTGGGTATTCCTGAAGAAAATCTCACCAAAACCTGACAACGCGTCTATACCCTCTTGGATCCTAGCACCGCCCGAGTCATTTATGCCAATTATTGGGACCATCGCCTTCATCGCCATATCCATGACCTTACATATCTTCTTTCCATGCATCTCGCCCAATGTCCCGCCCAACACCGTGAAGTCCTGAGCGTAGACATAGACGCCGCGACCGTTTATCGTGCCGTATCCAGTAACCACCCCTTCCGCCGGCAACTCCCTTCCATCCATGCCAAATTCCTTGCATCGATGGGCAACAAAGGCGTCTATTTCAACAAAGCTGCCCTGGTCCAAAAGCAGTGATATCCTCTCGCGCGCCGTGAGTTTACCTTTTTTGTGCTGTGCCTCAATATACTTATCTCCGCCGCCCATTCTTATTTTCTCATACCGGTCGCGAAGTTCTTTCACCATTTCCTCCATCTGCATAAAAACCACTTCTCATTAGATATGGCATTATTTAAACTTTTTAGGGAGTTAAATGAGCCATCTAACTATCTCCGGACGTGACCTTGCTGACCACAAATAATAGCACTAAACTTACAATCATGCCAAGGATCATCTTAGGGTCATTAGCCGGTACTTTAAGAATTTTTAATAGGATCGCCACAGATCCTCCCCCAATAAGCCCAGCAAGCGCCCCATTTGAGTTTACCCCAAGTCTTTTTCTGTAGAAACCCGCAATTATCGGAACTATTAAGCCGCTGCTGAATACCGTATACGCGAGGAAAAGTGACTCTATTATTCCACCTATGAAAAGAGCGACCAAAAGGGCAAGCAACCCCATTACAACTATCATGCCCCTTGATATTCTCAAAACTTTTCTATCATTGGCGGAGGGATTTATGTGCCCTTTATAAATATCCCATGCCAGTATCGCGCTCGTCGTCATCAGGGTCGTGTCAGCCGAAGACATGAAGGCAGCGAGAAAAGCCGCGATTGCTAACCCTCTCAGCCCAACTGGGAGAACATCGTTAATGACCACGGGGACGGATTGTTCCGCACTGATATTTGGGAACTGTGCTCTAGCATACATTCCTATCAGGACCATAGAAAGCGCGAGAGGTATCAATAAAAGAGCCGCAAAAAAAGTTGACCTCTTTGCAGTCCGCTCATCCCTGGCTGAAAATAGCCTTGAGTATATGTCGGGCCCAACGACATATGTCATACCTATCAAAAGAAACCAAGATAAAATCACAAGCCAAGACATGTCGGGGCTGATCGGAAATGAGAAATGGCTTGAGGGCAGTTTGGCTTCAAGACCCGTAAGTCCACCAGCACGAAGGACGGCAAGAGGAGTCGTCACCAGGCTTATTCCGATTACTATAATGATGAGCTGTAAGATGTCTGTCTTTATTACCGCTTTCTGCCCCCCTAAACTCGTGTAAATTATAAACACCATAGCTGAAGCCGTCGCTGAGATAACAAGTGGCAAGCCCAAAATAGTTGTAAGTAATATACCCGCAGAAAGTATCTGCCCTGCTACTATTCCCAGCCATGCGACTGCTATTAGGATGGAAGCGGCGAGCCTAGTCCTTTTGTCGTAAAGCTTTTCCACAAGCTCGGGAAGCGTGTAAGGAGCCATCCTCCTCGCTTTTTCCGCGAATGTCACTACAAGTATAATCAGCCCGATGGTTCCCACCAGTAGCCACCACATGCCAGTCAGACCCATCTTGAACCCCAGCCCAGCCAAACCAACCGTTGCGGATCCGCCGATTATCGTGGCGCACAGGGTCATTGTACACGAGAGTGTTCCAACCCTCCTTTTCGCTACGAAGAAATCCTTTAGGCCCTTTATCCTCGTGATTCTGGCGCCTGCCACGAGAACCACAAATAGATATAAGATGATAATTAAAGCGTCCAACAACCTTCTCCCTCCATAGACAAATGTTTTATTTGTTAACCAGTCATGATAATAAAGTTAACTGAAGGTGGAATAATGAAAAATAAAATACTTGGGGCTTTGCGTAAGAGGCGAAATCATTACACTTCTGGCGCAAAACTTGCCGCGTCGGTCGGAGCATCTAGGGTAGCGATCTGGAAGCATGTTCAAGCGTTGAAGAGGGAAGGCTACAAAATAGAATCGAAGCCCAGAGTTGGTTACCGTCTAATCTCCATACCGGACCTATTGTTTCCGCGCGAGATTAAACATGGGCTAAAGACGAACCTCCTCGGGAGGGAGATACACCACCACGAGAATGTGAACTCTACCCAAGAGGTCGCAAAGGGACTCGCCTCTAAAGGCGCTGCAGAAGGAACGGTGGTCATCGCTGAAACTCAGACGCGAGGCAGGGGACGTAGGGGACGGAGTTGGTATTCGTTAACTGGCGGGGTATTTCTGTCGATAATCCTGAGGCCCAAGATGAACCCATCTCAAGCTCCGCTAATGAGCTTGCTGGGCGGGGTAGCAGTGGCGAAAACCATTAGGGAGATTTACGGTCTAAGAGCTGAGCTGAAGTGGCCGAACGATATACAAATCGATGGTAAAAAAGTCGGTGGGATACTCACCGAACTTGGAGCCGAGGCTGAACTTATAAATTGGCTCGTGATAGGCATTGGGTTAAATGCGAATATTAGGGTGGCCAATTTTCCCCGTGAACTTCGCACAACGACAACTTCGCTGGAGGAAGAATGCAATAGAAAGATCTTGAGGGTGGAACTCGTGAAGAAATTGCTAGAAAATATCGAGCGACTTTATATGATTTTAAAAAATCGCGGTGAAACACCAATTTTGGAGGAATGGAAAAAAATGACAAATACCCTTGGAGTTTGGGTGCGAGTCGAGAATGGCGAAGTGACGGATGGGAAAGCATTGGATATTGATCAAGATGGCGCATTAATAATCGAACTTGCAGACGGCAACATAAAGAGGGTAGTCGCTGGAGATGTATCCCTCCGAAAGGATATAAAGCCACGAATGCGAGCCTAAGAGCGATGTTTCCATTGTTTCTAGGATTATTCTTTGTAATCCTTGCTAATTAGACATCGCTCGAACTGCGCGGTTTAATTAGCGCGTCTATTCGGCTCCGGATTTCCTCATGACTCAGGAAATATTAGTTGTCTTTTCTTTTAACTTGACCTACTTGCCATTATTTTCCTTATTCGGCCACGCCCTTGAACTCCTCTTCTATGTTGGGTATTTTTGGGTTCTCGGCAATTTTCAACAGGTCGGCAGGTACTGGTCTAGTTCCGAGAACTTTTTGGCTGGAAGGTTTTATGTAACTCTCCCATTGCTCCTTGGTATTAAAGAATACCCTTGCGCCACCCAGTTCATGCTGAATTTGTGGCCAAGGATAACCCTGTGCCGCTTGTCTCAAACAACCCATCCTAAAACCGTAGTAACTTTCAAATGTTGGTCGCCACTCTTGAACTCCTAACACATCAAAAGCATACTCCATCTTGGAGAGGTATAACGGATCGCCTGCCCCTATCCTTCTCTTGAACACCATCGTGTGCAGACTGATTGCTAATTTCTCGTCCCAAAGTCTCGTATTCACGACTCCACAGAGCTCACCGGTTTGCATCACGCCTATCTGCACCCATTCGTCCTTTACCCTTTCGCGTATCCAGCCCAATATTTCCGCGTAAGTCCTCGCCGCCACTATATCAAAAAAGTCTGTTGATATCCCCAAGTCTACCATCCTCTTACAAGCCTCTAACACCATCGGGCCGTCCTTTTCCTTATCCGCCATCCTCACGACCATTTTATTATTTTCCCCCCTAAGACCCACAAGCTTGGGTTCGTAGGGTCTGTCAAGCAGGGGAGACCTTCCAGGCCTTAAAATTCCTTCAATATATTTTGCATCGATCGACAAGGCGCCTTCCTTAAGCGTTGTCGGAACAGGTGGCTTATACATATCAATCAAAGAAGAATGTTGGCAAGTATTTAAATCCTTTACGGTGTTTTCTGGATTTTTAAGATTAAGTGAACCAATGGTATACCTTTGTTTTTTAATTTTTAAGTCTTGATGGTGGAAACCGCACCAAGGTGTACTTAAAGTTTATATTAGAAAAAAGTAACCGAATTGTGGATTACGATGGTAAACGATTACAAGGAAAGAGAAATGTTGATTAAAACAGCGCTTGGACAAACTCCGGCGGATGTCGTTATAAAAAATGGTAAAATTGTCAATGTATACACGGGGGAAATCCTAGAAGAGGATGTAGCCATTAAAGGAAAAAGAATCGCCCTTGTCGGCGACGCGAAGCACACTATAGGAAAAAATACTGAAATAATCGACGCTAAAGGTTACTTCTTGGCGCCTGGATTAATGGATCCACATTGGCACCCCGAAAGCACTATGGTAACTATCTGCGAGGTTGCGAAGGCAATCGTCCCGCAGGGAATCACGAGTTTAATCGTTGACGCTCATGAGATAAGTGCCGTTTTGGGGGTGAAGGGGGTCGAGCTATTAATCGAGGACGGTAAAAAATCCCCAATAAAGACCTTTGTTTGTCCTCCAATCCACGTTCCCCAGACCCCTAAAATTGTGACAACCGGTGGTAAAATTGGATCAAGGGATATTTGGCGGCTTCTTCATTCCCCGGACATAGAGGCCGTTGCCGAGGTAGCTCCAAACGTCGTCATGGATCTGCAGCCTTACCACAAGGCAGGATTTTTAGCGGCATTCGATTCACGCAAAGCTATTAGCGGTCATTCAACCGGCTTAAGCGGCAAGGAATTGAACGCCTTCATAGCGGCGGGGGTTCAGGATTGTCATGATGCGGTAACGGTTGACGAGGCCCATGAAAGATTAAGATTGGGTATGAAGGTGATTGCAATGGAGGGGACAGGCGGGAAGTATCTAGACAAAATAATCGGAGTCGTGACTGAAAGAAAAATGGACCCCAGACACTTCATGCTGTGCACGGATGATATTCAACCCGATGAAATTGTAGAAAAACGACATTTGGATTATGTGGTTAGAAAAGCGATATCGAATGGAGTTGACCCCATAGTTGCAATCCAAATGGTCACCATCAATCCAGCTGAACATTTTGGGAGGAGCCGAGACATAGGGAGCATAACACCCGGAAGGTTTGCGGATATAATCTTCTTAAAGGACCTGAGGAAATTCATCGTCAATAAAGTCATGATAGATGGAAAGATCGTTGCAGCCGATGGAAAGATGACAATCCGTTTCCCGTCCTATAGATATCCAAAATTGGCTTTTACCACCATCAACGTTGACAAAAAGATATCGCCGGCAGACCTTAAAATCAAGGCAAAATCACGGTCGGGAACTGCCAATGTTCGAGTGATGAAGATTATTCACTACCTTATAACGCAGGAAATTATTGAAAAACTACCCATTAAAGATAACGAGGTGATAGCGAACCCAATCCGCGACATCTTAAAGATAATTGTACTCGAGAGATACAGGGCAAGCGGTCGAATTGGAAAGGCGTTCATTTCAGGTTTCAGGCTAAAGAAAGGAGCCCTTGCCTCTTCCTATTGTCCAGACCATCACAACATAATAGCCGTGGGAACAAGCGATGAAGAAATATCGACGGCAGTGAATCACCTTATTGATATAAAAGGCGGATACGTTGCGGCAAAGGGTGGGAAAATAGTCGCCAAAGTTGAAATGCCCATAGCCGGGATAATGAGTCCAGAGCCAATAGGAATAGTTGCGGATAAGTTAAAGAAACTAAATAGGGCAGCTGTGGAGGAAGTGGGTAGCGAGCTACCATCTCCATTCATGTATATGATGCCACTAGCGCTAGCATGTTGCCCAGAGTTGAGGATAACGGAGAGAGGGCTTGTTAGGTCAAGTGATCTCAAAGTTATACCTGTTATCACGAGTGAGGAAAAATAAAGAATTTAATTTGGCGGGGGATGAATACTTTATAAATTAAAAACGTGAGGATTAATGATACCATTCCTAGATGTCTTGGATAGGGCCCACAATGGACCAATTTGCGATCAAAAGGACTGGAATGTTAGAATAATACCCAGTAAAGTCACGGAGAAGCTCAAGGAACACGGTTTGGAAAGCACCTGCAATATAGAAAATCCTATCAACACCGATGACGGCTTGGCAGATGAATTTTGGATGGCTGGTTTTGAGCTCGCGGTTGAGCTCGGAATGCTGTGTTTGGATACGGGTAGAATAATTAAATTCTCGGGAAAAGAACTATCGGACTTCATAAGTGAAACGCCAAAAGAACTTACATTTGGTAAGGAAGCTGATGAAAGGACATTAAAATATAGAAAGCCGGAGGATACGAAGGTTCCACTTTATAGATCTGGGTTTGGCACGGTTGGCGAAGAAATATATATAAAACTTTTGAAAAGTATCGCCGAAAATCAGATTATTGATTTCATCTCACCGTTCGCCCCAGATACGATTTATGGTAGAAAACCGAAAGCAGGTACTCCTTATGAAACATTAGGAGGGCATTATGAGGCCAAGCTTGCAAGAGAAGCACTTGTTCAAGCCGGTCGGCCAAATGCACCAATTGTGGGGCTTGCAACTAGTCCGACGGAATACGGTCAATTGGGCGGTTATAGGACGCCCGAGGGTCTAGATCCCGAAAAAGACATTGGGCTAGTTCTACCTATCACTGAACTAAAGACGTCTTACGGCCTGTTGCATAAAGTTGCCCTCATGGCGGTGAACTGTAAAGGGAACATCTTTGGAAGCCATTGGTCTATGATAGGAGGATACGTCGGGCGGGCGGAAGGTGCAGTGCTCACGGCTATAGCGAGCACTTTGCTACAAATACCGGTACACCAGTGCCCTATACCCGCGGGCGTAATTCTTGACATCAGGTACGGTGGGAACTCGGGTCGGGATGCGATTTGGGCGGGAAGCGTTGGTCACCAAGCGGTAAGCAGGAATACCAACCTAATAATAGCCGGGCTCACCAGCCAAGTTTTCGGGCCTTGCACGTGGGAAATGCTTTACGAGATGGCTGTTGGGTCGATCAACGATGCCGTTTCTGGTTGTGCTTGGCAGGCTGGCAATAGGCCCTCTGGGGGAAGATATCCAAACCACATAACCCCTCTAGATCAGAAATTCGGGGCTGAAGTTCTCAAATCTTGTAAAAGTCTGAAAAGGGAAGACGCCAACGGAATCATAAAGTCGATCCTACCAAAGTACGAGGAAAGACTTAAAACTCCCGATAAGGGAAAGGGCTTCAATGAATGCTACGATCTAAAAACATTATCGCCAAGCAGGGAATGGGCAGACATTTACGATAAAGTCTGGTCCGAGCTTGAAGACCTTGGAATCCATAACATGTTCAAGTAAAAAAAAAACCTTTTTACAACAACATCTAATAACCTACGGGGTATGAACCTGTCCGAAACAATTCTCATAAAAAATGGCATAGTGTTGACAATGGACAAGCAGAGGAAAACCTTGGATGACGGTGCCGTTGTGATACGGGATGACAAAATAGTCGATGTTGGAAAGACCAGCGCTATCCTAAAGAAAAAATATAAAGCCGACAAAATAATAAATGCGAAAAAGATGGCAGTTATTCCAGGCTTGATAAACACCCATATTCATTCCGACCTGATTAGGGGGACCGCTGATGATTTACCTCTTGTGCCTTGGCTGGATAACTACATATGGCCTTGGCACAGGGTCGTGACGCCCGATATCGCCTACACCACAGCACTTTTGACCTACTCGGAGGCGCTAAAGTCGGGGACGACTTGTCTGCTCGATATGTTTAGGTACATGCACAGGTGCGCGGATGCTGCAAAGGAAACTGGGATTAGGGCTGTACTTGCGCCAATGGCAGCGGATTCACCAGACTATACTCTGGAGAGCTTTGAGGACAATGAAAAACTAGTAAGGACGAGAAACGGATACGCGGAAGGCAGGGTGAGGGTCTGGTTCGGGATGGAATGGGTCTTCATTAGCTCAGACGAACACGTGCGACAGATAGTGGAGGGAGCAAGAAAGTACAAGACAGGTATCCATGCCCACTCGAGCGAGATCAAGGACGAGTGGGATATGGCCATGAAGAGATTTGGAAAGCACTCCATAGAGGCCTTCAACGACATGGGGCTGCTCGGGAAAAACACCGTCATAGCGCACTGCTGTTGGTTGACGGACAAAGAGAGGCAATTGCTCGGTAGGACTGGTACTAACATAGCTCACTGCGCCGTCAGCAACCAGAAACTTGCGGATGGTGTTTGCCCTGTCCCAGAACTCGTACAGTACGGCGCAAACGTGAGCCTGGGAACCGACGGCCTGAAGGAGAACAACACAGCGGACATGTTCGAGGTGATGAAGTTCGCCTCCTTACTTCATAAGGTGACGAGGCTTGAGGCCACCATTCTGCCCGCCATGCAGGTCCTCGAGATGGCCACGATAAAAGGAGCAAAGTCCCTAGGCCTGGACCGCGAAATAGGATCCATCGAACCGGGAAAAAAGGCCGACGTCATACTGGTGAACTTACATAAGTTACGCACGACGCCTGTCTTATTCGGCGAACACTTTAACGTGATATCCCACCTTGTGTACGCAGCCCATGGAGACGACGTGGAAACATCTTTTGTGGACGGTAAGATAGTGATGGAAAACCGCGTGTTGAGGAACGTCAATGAGGAAAAACTAATTGAAACTGCGACAAAGACTACGGAAAGGGTTATGGAAGAGAGGAAAAAGTTCCTACCAAAAAAATAATTAATCCCATCCACTAAATCCGGTAAACCTTCCTCGCGTTTTCGCCCATGATCTTCCCCATGTCCGCGTCGCTTATCCTGAACTTTATCC
>CAYUMT010000059.1:0-11050 GCA_964446015.1 Hadarchaeota archaeon (SeqCode) | reverse complement strand
ACCACCAACGCAACTTCACGTTTTCAGTATTTAAGAATTTCTTAGTTACGGGCCGGACGGTATGCGCTTAAAAAATTAAGCGAATCCTGTCCTGGAAAGGGGATTTTGGCGGTCTCCAAGGCGCACTCCATGTCAAAAGGTCCTTTCCCGGTTCGGGTCCCCGTATCAGAACGTGAAAATGCTCACCTCGAGACCCGGGGAGAAAATTTCGAAAAAAAATATAGTTCACGCGCTCAAGAAGGAGGCTCTGACTTTTTAAAAAAATGCGACTGCGCCTGCCCCCGGGGTGCCCGCGCCTGCCCCGACGGAAACCGTAAGCCGGAAAACGGTGGCTGGCGCGCACCTTCGATTTTTTGTCCTCGAGGAGTTCGTCTTCCGAGCGCGAAGCGCGTCCGTTTGTGCTGTTGCACGAACGGCGGGAGACAACTCCGATTCGGCAAAAAATCGCCGAACGTCCTGCGCCTGCCGACCGGGGGCCGTGCAACGTTCTGCGCATGCTGTCCGGAGGTCGTGTAACGTACTGCGCCTACTTTGGAAGGGTGAAAATTTTAAAAAAAAAAATAAATATAGCTCTCGCTGATAACCCCCAAGGACGTTGAATTCGTCGGATTTATGCTCATTTTTAGCATTGTCCTCACCGAAACATGATGTTTTCTTCTTTCGTCGCTGTAGCCACTGGATGCTCGTCCGGAAAGAAAAGTTTCGCGCTTGAAGAGGGCGGGGGCACCTCGAGTGCTGTTCTGCGGCTTTGACCGCGTTTATTTGATTGAGGGCCCCGAGCGAAACACCATACTGCGGCACAGACCGCGGATGGATGTCTGCACCAACACCCCGGAAGAAAAATAAGAGGGAAGGATAAAAAGAAAAGCGGAAGGTGGAGCTGGCGGAGAATTCACATAGATGTTGCATAAATCGGATAAGCCGGAGTCGAAATAAGTCCTTTAACACCTAGAAAAGCCGAAAATGAGCTTAAAACGGGCTCTTTTTGGTCTGGTTCAGCAACGAAGTGGAAAGGCGATTTAAACCCTTTAATTGCAAAAAGAAGATAAATAATCGCTTATTCCAGAATTATGCAACACACCACGAACACCGTAATCTTTTTATTCGATTAAAATACTGTAAAAACAGCATGATTAACAAGAATCTCGTTCTGACCGCTTTGGGGCAAAAAAAGGCGGACCTTGTCATCCGGGAAGGTAAACTCGTAAACGTTATTACAGAAGAAATATACAGCGCTGATGTTGCTATAAGCGGTTCAAAGATAGCATATGTGGGTGATGTCAGCCACTGCGTCGGAAAGGAAACGAAAATCATAGACGCAAAAGATAAGTACGTCGTTCCCGGACTAATAGACCCCCACATACATCCGGAAGTTTGTAAGATACCGATAACGAGATTTGCTGAAGCTGCCATTCCCCGGGGTACAACCTCCATTTTTGCTAGTTTAGATGACATGATGGGTTTAGATGGGACTAAAGGAGCAAGGTTTTTTTTGGATGAGGCAAAGAATACACCTTTAAAGGTCTTTTATACTCCATATGCGAGGATACCTGTCACGCCAGGGACTGGCGATTCTCCTCCATCTACAGTACCTCACAAGTTCGGGTTTGAGGAACTCAAAGAAGTCTCCAAATGGCCGGAAATGGTTGGGAACTTGGATACAGTTATCGACTGGGTACTTAGTTTCGATGAGGACATTATCAAGTGTATGGACCACCTCACGACAAATAGAATGTTGGTTCACGGCCACGATCCTTTCGAATCTGGCCCGAGAATGCAGGCTTTTTTGACCACCGGAATAAGAAGTGACCATGTCCCCTTTTCGAGCCTAGAAGCTCTCGAAAAACTTAGGAGCGGAATGTGGGTCATGTTCTGCGAGAGCCCAATAGCGCATGTGCTACAAGATGACCTAAGATTAATATTAGACAATAAGATAAGTGTAAGACACGCAAGTTTCTGTATTGATGACATGGATACCCAAGATCTTTTGGGTCCAGGCCACATCGACCTTGCAATAAGAACTGCAATCGGGGCTGGGTTGGATCCTATTAGAGCCGTTCAAATGGCGACATTGAATGCTGCGGAGGTTCAGAGGATGGACCATCTCATAGGCAGCATCACGCCTGGCAGGTTCGCCGATGTTTTGATTGTTGACGATCTCAGAAAGTTCAAGATAGATAAGGTTTTTGCTAACGGAGAACTCGTCGCGTCGGATGGAAAGATGGTAAAGAAGTTAAAGACCCCCAAATATCCGGAAATATTTCTAAAAAGTTTTCATATGAAGAAAGCTGTAAAGCCCGCTGATCTTGTTTTAATGACAGATAAAAAAGCAAAAAAAGCCAAGGTGCTTGTAATGAATATCCCTCCATATGCCCCAATGAGGTATAGGAAGGAAGCCATCCTTGAAGTGGAGGATGGGGTCATCAAACCTGATGTAGAAAATGATGTGCTCTATTGTGCGGTTGTTGAGAGACATTTAAAGACTGGAAACGTTGGTCTAGGCTTTATTAGCGGATTTAACCTCAAGGGAGGAACTATTGCCTCATCCCTTTGTGTTCCTCACAATAATATCGTTTGCCTTGGCTCAAATGCCGAAGATATGGCGTTTGCCGTAAATCACGTTGCTGAGGTAGGCGGAGCACAAGTGGCCGCAAAAGATAAAGAAGTCGTTGAGGAAATACGTCTACCCTTGGGCGGCATAATGGCGGATGTACCTCCGGAAGAGATGGCCAAAAAAGAGAAGGCCATTAACGAAGCTATACATAACTTCGGGTGCCCCATTGAACGCCCCTTCTTCTACCTTATGTTTTTAGACATAGCCGGGCTACCTGATTACGCCTTGGGCGATCAAGGTGTGCTGGAATTTAAAACTTTAAAATACATAAATCCAATATTAGAAATAATGAAATAAATGATTTTGTAACTTCGCTTCTTACGGGACTTTAAAATTCATAATCTTAACTTACATTTACGGCAAAACTAAAAATTTTAGCTCTAGTTGCTTTGTTGTATTAATCGAAAAGCAGAAGCCGAGAATCTAAGGGGAATCGATACATCCTCGTCGGCCGACGAAAGGTTCGGCTCTCCGAATGGGCAACGGGGTTGCGGAGAGAGCTCTTCAGGCCCCATGAAGTTCAAGCAAGCCGACGGCTCGACGAAGGTTTACCACGTGTACGAGAAGGTGGTGACCCTCGCCAAGCACCAGCAAAGAGTCAAGGTGTTCGTGACCTACGAAGATTTGGATGGGGAGCCTTCATTCTTCTGCACGAATCGGTTGGATTGGGGAAAGGGCGAGGCACTGCGCAGGTATGCCAAGCGCTGGGAGATCGACGCCTTCTACCGGGACGCGAAGCAGAACTTGGGCCTAGAGGAGTACGAGCTGCGGAAGCTTCGGGGTATTAGGCGGCACCTCACCATGGTCTTCATAGCTCACGCCCTCCTCGAGCTTGGGCTGAAGCGGGACGCAACCTTGGGGAAGCTCGCGGCCTGTCTGGAAACGATAGGCGCCAGATGCAGGCGTGCATGCGCCGAGGTCTTGCAATCCCTCATCCAGACCGTGCTGAAGCTGGGGGAGAAAGTTAGAGACGCGAAACAAATCCTGGGGATGCTCTCGTCCTCAAGAGCAAAACTCAGGAAAATGAAGGGAGGTGCAGCGATGCTGCTATCGCTTTTAAAGGCTTAATTTGCCAATGTTCTATTGGAAACTTAACAGCTCCATCTCTAGGTCCAGCCAGGGCAAAATAGAACAGACTACCTTACACCTTTTAAAGAAACCAGAACTGAAAATACTTAAATTTAATGTAAAAATATACATTGAGTATATGCCCAGTGTTCTGCATAAGAGAGAATGGTTGATGTGGATTCTGATTTCTGTTGTAGCCGTATTGATAGCCTTGGCAATCTCAGGAATCTTGATCCTAGCAGTGGGGGGTGATCCCTTGACTGCTTACATGATTATTTTTTCTGGAGGCTTTGGAAGTGTTCATGCTATAACCGAGACATTAACAAAAGCCAGTCCTTTACTGCTGGTGGGATTAGGGATGGCTATTGCCTTTAAGTGCAGCATTTGGAATATTGGCGGAGAAGGACAGCTGTGCCTGGGAGCAATAACATCTACCTGGGTGGGACTTACTTTTGGGGATTCGCTCGGTTTCATGCTTTTCCCTTTAACCATAATAGCTGGCTTCTTAGGTGGTGCACTTTGGGCAGTTATTCCTGGGATTTTCAAAACTAAATTTGATGTCAATGAAATTATTCCTACCCTTATGATGAACTTCATTGCTATTTTCCTCGTGAATTATCTAGTGCTCGGACCCTGGTTAGAGCCAAGGGGGATGGTGGGTCAAACCGTTATTCTTCCGTCTTCAGCATGGTTACCAGGAATAATTGGGGAAAATCTTCACGCAGGATTAATAATGGGCCTTATAGGCGCTGTTTTGCTTTATGTAATTTTACACAAGACCACTTTAGGCTACAAAATCAGATCTATAGGTGTCAACCCAAGGGCAGCTCGTTACGGAGGCATGAGTATTACGAAGACTATTATAATTGTTATGATTATCAGCGGTGGACTAGCTGGCCTAGCAGGAGTAGGGGAGGTATACGGTCTCCGTCATCGTCTAATATATGATGTATCATCAAACTATGGTTATTTAGCCATCTTGGTGGCTTTGTTGGGACGGAATCAACCCATCGGAGTAATCGCTACAGCTATTTTGTTTGGCGGATTACTCGTTGGAACTGGTCAAATGCATCGGATTGCGGGAATACCGGAATCCATGATATGGATTATCCAAGCTTTGATATTCCTCAGCTTGGTGGGTTTTGAATATCTTCAGAGGAGAGGGTGAATATGGGATGGGAGGCTGTCCTTAACCAAGCATTTCTAATAAGTTTGTTTGCAGCCACCCTCCGACTTGCCGCTCCACTTTTGTTTGCGGCTTTGGGGGAGAACTTGTCTGAACGGGCGGGAGTTTTAAACCTTGGACTTGAAGGAATAATGCTTATAGGAACCTTTGCTGGCTTCTCAGGAGTTTATTTTACTGGGAATCTTTTGCTGGGAGTTCTGAGTGGTTTGATGGTAGGCGGGCTGATGGGCCTGCTAATGGCTTTATGGGGCGTGAGTTTTCGCGCCAATCAAATAGTTGTCGGAATGGCGATTTGGTTATTCGGCATGGGGCTGACCACTTTTTTAAGCAGGACAGTCTTTGCCGGGTATACCTCCTCACCAACCATAAAAGGTTTTGAGACCATCGATATTCCCTTGTTAAGTCAAATTCCATTGCTCGGCCCAATCTTGTTCCAGCAAAACGTTTTGCTATACTTAGCACTTATCATGGTGCCTATTTTCGCGATTTTCTTATCCCGGACAACCCTTGGGTTGAAAATCCGTGCCGTAGGCGAAAATCCCCGAGCCGCCGATATCCTGGGTGTGAGCGTATATCGTGCACGTTATCTCTGCGTTACAATCGGTGGAATGATGGCCGGATTAGCGGGTGCCACCTTAACCTTATCACCCCCATATTCCTTCGTGGAAAACATGGTTTCAGGGCGAGGGTTCATAGCTGTTGCATTGGTTATTTTTAGCAAGTGGAATCCTTACATGATTTTAGTCGGAGCCCTAATCTTTGCCGGCGCTAACGCACTTCAACTGCGGCTTCAGCCTCTGGGCTTAGGGATTCCCAGTGAATTCTTTGCAATGCTACCTTATCTTTTTACCGTAATTGCCCTTATGTTGGTATCAAGAAAGGCAAGAGCGCCAGCAGCATTAGGCGTCCCCTATATAAAAGGCCAAGTTTGAAATGACAAATGAGAAGGAAAAAAGATAAGTTGACCTTTTTTCTTCAATAAAACCATTCTGTTCACGATTTGTCGGCTTAATGTCTTACTCCAGCCAAGAACCAGTAGATGTCGTTATGCTCGGCACTACAAGTTTACCGCTAATAATGTCTTGTCTCATTTGCGCAATTTTGGCTTTAACATTGTCCGGTATAATTTTTTCGAACGCATGGTACGGAGCAATATCAGTAAATCCTGTGCCGATTCCCAATTGATAAACCTTGCCCTCAAATGTTCCATCTAAAACCGATTCTGCTGCTTTATATACCGCCAACTCACAGTTTTCTATAACGCTTGTAAGAAAGGTATTTGGACCCAGCGAGTTCTGATCGACAGTTTTGCCTATCATGTAAGTAAAGTGCTCCACTGATGCACCAACAACACCAATTACCGCATTAGACAATCCATGTATGATAATATCTGCACCCTTTTCAATTTGTGCCAAAGCAGCCTCTCTGCCCAAGGCTGGATCCCACCAATTGAACAAACAGGTGTCCAATACTTTCACGCTAGGATTAACCGCTCTGGCTCCCAATTTAAAGGCCTCTATTATTCTAACTAACGCGCTAGTTGGCCAACAATAGATACCCCCAATCGTACCAGTTTTTGTCATCAAACCTGCTAAAGCTCCCGCCAAATATCCTGCCTCATGGTTAGATATGTCGTAACCAGCCATATTTGGAGCGCTCTCGTACCCCATGATGACCATAAACTTAACATTCGGGTATTGCTTTGCAACCGCCGTCGCCGCGTCTTGCATTTCAGCACCTTCTAAAATAACTAAATTGTTTCCAGCCGCCGCAAACTCCCTAGTGGCCGTTTCCAGATCCGTAAGAGCGGTACTCTCCGAAAAGGTGACTTGGGCCCCCAGCTCATCCCTAACCTTAATTAAACCTTGATAAGCATTATTACCCCACCCATAATCGTCCTTTGGTACGTCGAGCACGAGAGCTACCTTCAATGGAACTACTGTAAATACCTGTGTCGTAGAGGCAGGGAATGTCGTTATATTATAATCCCCAGCTGCGCCTTTCGGAACATTGAAACTCACTTGAATATTGCCATTTTCGTCGGCGGTTGCGGTTGCCACCTCATTCCCACCGTATCTGACCGAATAATTACCTTTTGGTTGAAGTCCAGTTCCCGTTAGGATTATTTTGGTCCCAACATGTCCGGAAGTAGGGCTTAACGAAATTTTAACTGGCTTCATCGTGGGCGTTGGCGTTACTGGCGCTGATGGAGATATAGTAGCCACATAAGCTCCTATCGCGACCACGACAACGACAATTATTACTATTATGCCCAATGTCCTTGTTTTCATCGTTTTTAGATTGTCCTAATTATTTAAAAAGATTACTAGAGATGTGGTTTGTTGCACAAATAAGATATAAAATCCCTTAATCTCTTTTCATCTTTCTCGTCGAGTCACTTTCTCCTAATTTTTATCTGCCCGCGCTCCAGTTAATCAGCAAGTTGTAAGTAAACGCCTTCAGCACCATCTCTTGGACCATGTTTTTTAATTTCTTCGCGGCGACGAATTCGCCAAAGGTTCGCTTCAGGTTGGAGAATGTGCCCTCGGCCGCCCATCTTCGGCCATAGCCGACCCGTCTCTTCCACTTCTTTTCATCCTTTAGAAATTCCCGCGCGGCTCGTCGCCGCGCCCAGCTTCCGCGGGCTTTGCCGGACGCTCCGTGCCTGATCTTGATGCCTGGCTCGATGCCCTTTGCCTCGAGAAAGTTGAAGTTTTCGCGAGAGTCGTACGCAATGACTCGGCCGGGGTAGTCGGCACCCACTTCACCAACAGGGCCGCGATGCAGGCGCTTCAGGGTCGGACCAAGAGCCCGGCGGATTTTCTGGGTGGCTGCGGCTCAGGGAGGCTATACTGCGGCCTCGAGCCGAACGGCGACATCACGCCCTGCGTCTTCATGCCGATAAAACTGGGCAACATCAAAAAGGGCAAGATACGCGACATCTGGAATTCCACCGAGCTGCTTTGGAAGCTCAGGAACCGCGACGCCATTGACGGTTGCGGCCTGTGCGAATACCGCTACATCTGCGGCGGTTGCAGGGCCAGGGCCTACGGGTACTACGGCGACGTTCAGGCGGCCGACCTGGGATGTGTGCACAACCAGAACTACTGGGACGAGTTGCAGGGCACCAAAAGAGCTGACACGCAAACTTCGGCCCACTCGACAGCCTAGCTCAGGACGGCCGAGGCAACTTATCCGCAGTTGGATACTTTAGTGGGAGGTCGATCTCTTGGAGACTGATATCCCGTTGCCGAGGCCAGGCTGTACAAGGTCATAGTCTGGGATGAGTCCCAGGCGAATCAACTCTACCAGCGCGGAGCTTTCGGCAAACCACTTGGCAAGCCCCTCCTCGCGCCAGTCGAGCTTCTGTATCTTGTCGAGACGGGAAGGCCTACGCGGTCGACGGCAAAGGAAGCAGTCCTTCAAGGCGCTCGTGGACAGGTTCGTGAGATCAGGCCCCGAACTCATGCTTAAATACGCTGTTTATTCCGACCTCCGGTCGCGCGGATACATCGCCAAGACCGGGCTGAAGTTCGGCGCCCACTATCGCGTCTACGAAAGGGGCGAAAAACCAAGCGAAGCCCACTCCAAGTTTTTGGTTCAAGCCGCCCCTGAAGGAATCAAGCTCACGCCAACGGAGCCGGCTAGGGCGGTCAGGCTCGCCCACATGGGGTAGTTGGTAGACTGTGGTTCATGCTTGAGAAGGGCTGGTACTCGTTGACCGTTAGGGCAAATACGGCCAGAATGGTCAGTGAGCTGACGAAAGCTAAAGGACTAACCGTGAACGAGTTCCTGAACGAACTTGTGGCGACAAGTGACGGCTGGTTAACGTGTAGCGTATGTGGAGCGAGAGATTAAGCTCGAAAACATGGCAAATCACATGGCAAAAGTGCATTCAAGATAACTGGTCAGCAGGTTGGAGCAGATAATTTCCTCCGAAAGGGGGTTTATTCTCGTTGGAGCTAACGATGAGTGATAATGCCGTACGCTGGATCCAAACTCCTATCATCGGACAAGGTCCATTTCACTCAAACTGCGCTGGAAAATCGTGGACACATTGAATACTGAGATTATCGAATTTCTTCACTAAAAGGTTGAAGCCACCATTTGAGCCCAACCCACAGCTTCACCAACGATTATGCCAATCATTTCTGCGGTAATTTTGACCAAAACCTTAAAGCTCATCTCGCTAAGGAAAATCGAGGTTGCGCGTGGCCGAAAAAGTTGACCTGATCGTCTCCGATGGCTCGGTCATAACGATGGACGGCCAGAGGAGGATTATTAGGGATGGGTCCATCGCCGCCGCCGGCAACAGAATAGTCGGCGTCGGGAAATCTCATGAGGTCAGAAAATCTTTCGAGGCCGAGGAGGTGGTTGACGCCAAGGGCTGCGCCGTCATGCCTGGGCTAATCAACTGCCACATCCATCTCCCCCAGATGCTCCTCAGGGGCGTCAACGACGATGTCGACGCCATGACCAAGCTGACCAAATACATCTGGCCCTGGCAGGGGGTCTACGATGAGGAGGACGCCAAGGTCAGCAGCCTGCTCGGCTTCCTCGAGATGTTGAAGTCTGGCACCACCTCCATCATCAGCACGGGGCTCCATCCTAGGTACGGCATCGACGGTATCCTGCGGGAGCTGGAGAAATCCGGCATGCGGGCCGTGGTTTCAAAGTACATAATGGAAAAGGGCGACTACGCCACTGAGGTCATGGCCATTCATCGGGGCCTCCACGAGACCAAGGAATCCTCAATGGGGGAAGCAATCCGGCTAATCAAAACTTGGAACGGTAAGGCGAACGGAAGGATCAGCATCTGGTTCTCCCCGCGGTCGGTTGGGGCCTGCTCGGTCGAAACCTTCCGAGAGATTGCGGAGTTGGCTAGGAGATACGGCGTGGGAATAACAACCCACTGGGCCGAAGTTCCGAACGACGCGGAATATTCCCGGAAGAATTTCAACATGGGCATAGCCGATTTCGCTGAACACGTTGGTATCCTGACTCCGAACTGCACCATGGCCCACGGCATATACTTCGAGGATTATGAGATACCCAAGCTGGCAAAGTCTGGGGTGAACATCTGTCACTGTCCTGCCACGAACGCCAAGCTTGCCATGGGGATGGCCAAGGTACCCCAGATGCTGCGGGCCGGGGTGAACGTCTGTCTGGGCACTGACGGAGTCCATGCGGACAATACGGCTGACGTGCTGCGCGACATGAGGCTTATGTTGATGCTTCACCGCGTAAACAAAATGGACCCTGGGTACCCAAGGGCGGAGGATGCTATGGAAATGGGCACTTTGAATGGAGCTAAAGCCATGGGCCTATTGAAGGAATTGGGGTCAATCGAGACGGGCAAGAAGGCCGACTTCATACTAGTGAACTTGGACAGCTGCCATGCAGTTCCAATCCAAGATGTAGTGTCTGCCGTGGTCTGGACAGCGACTGGAAGCGACGTCAAGACGGTCGTGATCGACGGCAAGGTCGTCGTGAAAGATTACCGAGTGATGACGCTTGATGAACAGGATATTTTGGAAAAGGCCCAAGAAAGAGCCGAAGCGATAGTGGTGAAGTCCGGAATAAAATTGCAGAAGAAGTGGCCCACAATCTGAACGGGTAAAACTAGAGGATCAGTTAGCCCTCAAGCTCCTTCACCATGTAGGGACCATCCCTCGAGTAGCTAAAGCGTCGATAATAATTTCGCGTGCCTATCCCTGCCAAGACGATGGACTTTTTCGCGTCGAAATCTTCGATCGACACGCGTTCCGCTTCCTGCATGAGCCGCTCGCCCCAACCGCGGTGTTGCCATTCGTCCTCCCTAGCCTTGCCTCCGACGGCGACCAAAGGCCCGTAAACGTGTAACTCACGGACTAAAGTAGCTCTCGCCAACTTGTACTCGGGCCTGTGGGCCTGCGGCGACGGCAGCCTTAGCCTGAGCAGGCCGATTAAAATGTCCTGCCTCATGTCTTCGCAGGATATGAAGACCTCTTCACTCTCGGAGGCACGATACCGTTCGGTTCGGAGCTGATGAGGCATTAAGCCGAGCCATCAAGGAGAGCCTGAAGCAAGAGATAATCGACGAAATTTTCCCCAATTTTGGCGAGGCTCTGACTCCATATGGAGGTGCGGCCGGACGGTATCCGCACGGGTTTCGGGTTCGGGTCCCTATATCAGGACGTGAA